>NZ_JBHGXH010000196.1:0-1652 GCF_041936445.1 Candidatus Darwinibacter acetoxidans
CAGGATCGTGCACCAGGTAGTCTCAGGCGCGATCCTCCCGTGTTGGTTGCCGACATTCATCAGGGATACCTATGCCTGCCTGACGGAGCGTGGTACCCACGTCGCCGTTGACCGGCTGCAGCAGTTCATGCGCCGACACCCAGAAGGCTCCGGCTACGTGCTCCAGTTGGATGTCAAGTCGTACTTCGCGAGCATCGATCACGAGATCCTGCTATCCTTGATCGCGAAGCGGATCCGGGACCCGCAGATGATGCACTTGATCCGCCTGATCGTCGAGAGTTACGAGGATTCGCCCGGCACCGGTATCCCGCTCGGGAATCTGACGTCGCAGGCCTTCGCGAACATCTACCTGCATGAACTAGACATGTTCGCGAAGCATGGGCTCCGGGTAAAGGAATACCTCCGCTACATGGACGACATCACGCTCGTGCACGCGGACAAAGCCCAACTCTGGGCCTGGCGTGACGAGATTGAGGCATTCCTAACGGACCGGCTCCATCTGCGGCTCCACCCAGTCAAGCAGACGCTGACTCCAGTCGATTCCGGCGTCAAGTACCTCGGATACATGGTCTATAGAGACCACATCCGAGTCCTGGCACGGAATGTCCGGCGAGTCCACAAACGCCTGAGACAGATGGAGGCTGGGACGTTCGAGGGTGACGCCCGGGCGTCGATATCGTCCTGGATCGGGTATACGATGCACGCGGATTGCTACGGTCTCAACTGCCAGATCGCCGAACGGCATCCATTTCTGCGGGTCGCTTTTGGTCCAATCGAGGCAAAATCATGACAGCAAAACAGATTATGAGGGTCCACACGGCCGCTGGCGTCGAGGAGATCGACGCGGACCGGCTCCTGGTACAGAACGACGAATACGTCCTCTTCCGCGGGGAGGAGGAGATCCGGCGGGTGCCGATCGCCGATATCCTATCGGAGACCGACCCCGAGACCGGGGAAGAGCGCGGAGGCATCGAGACGATCTATAGCAGGAGTTAACAATGATCTCCCAGTTCCCGATCCGGTTCGGCCGCATGGGGGCGACACAGGGGCGGGGGTTGGCGTTCCGGGCCTCCCGGGTGCCGGCAGCGTTCGACCGGGCAGAGTATGATGTGACGCGGGAGATTGCGTTCCGCGCGACGGCGGCGTTCGCGCAACTCTACGCGGAGGCCTATCCGGACGTCTCCGGCGGCGTCAACATAACGTTTGAGGAGATATAGATGGCCGTCGATATCGAAATCCAGCAAGCCGGGACGTGGCCGACATACCGACTGACCCTGACCCGGCGGTGGCGGGACGCCTTACTGGAGCTGGGACTATGATGCTATACAGGAGTCTAAACATGACTGTCAAACTCAACGCAAAAGGGTATGAGGCGCTCCGTGAGCGCACCCCGGTTATCGAATGGTACGCTGAACTCCAGACGGCCAACGGAACGCCGGTCTGCGATCGGTTCGCTCTGGCTACACATCGCACGTCGGCCGAGAACGTCACGCCGATGACGTTCTCGTTCCCCATTACGGGTGCGGACTGCGTCTCGCTCCCTTCACAGATCGAGAAGGTGCAACTCTTCGAGGCCGCGAGTGGGGGAGAACCGCTCTCCGCTGCTGAGAGCGTCGAACCCCTTCTCCTGTTCCTCGTGGGGGATGCCGGGG
>NZ_JBHGXH010000197.1:0-40923 GCF_041936445.1 Candidatus Darwinibacter acetoxidans
TGAACCTCCTGGTTCATTCCTATGATATAGGCCGGTACATTGTGGGTGGCGTTCCAGTGTTCTTTGCGTACTGCTTCGATGAACGCCTCCGCTTCTTCCCGGGTCTGGACGGGCTTGATGCGGGCAATGAACTTGGACTTCTTTTCAATGAGTGTTATCTCCGCCTCCCGGGCCACCGTCCTGTACTCCGCCAGCATGCAATCACCTCGCCTTAGGGTTCCACATTTCTTTGCGTCTTCCTTCCAGTTCTGCTATGCTAAGCACGGAGGCGAGAAAAGACATGGAGATCATCCGGCAGCTCGCGGCAGAGCTCCAGCTGCAACCAGATCAAGTTGAACGCACAGTCAAACTGCTCGATGAAGGCAGCACCATCCCCTTCATCGCCCGCTACCGCAAGGAAGCCACAGGTGAACTGGATGAAACGGTCCTGAGGAAACTGGCGGAACGCCTGGATTACCTGCGCAGCCTGGCCAGCCGCAAAGCAGAGGTCAGGCGGCTCATTGAGGCACAGGAAAGACTCACTACCGAAATCAGCAAAGCCATAGAAGCGGCCTCTACCCTCCAGGAACTGGAGGATATCTACCGCCCGTTTCGGCCCAAGCGCAAAACCCGGGCCTCGCTGGCCAAAGAGAAGGGCTTGGAACCCCTGGCAGATCTGCTGTTGGCCCAGGGCCAAGAAGACCCCAGGCTGCTGGCGCAGCGGTTCCTGAATGAAGAGGTGACCAGCACCGAGGAGGCGCTGCAGGGAGCTCAGGATATCCTCGCTGAGCGCTTCGCGGACGATCCTGCCCTCCGGGCCAAGATCCGCACGTTCACCTACAATACAGGCCTGATCATCACGGAAAACAGCGATGCTGAAGATAACCCAGAGGCTCAGGAGTTCCACCTCTACTTCGACCACTGTGAAGATGCGGCCAAAATCCCGCCCCACCGCATCTTGGCCGTCAATCGGGGAGAGCGGCTGGGCTTTTTGAAGGTAAGGATCCAGGTCGATGCAGCACGTGTCCACAGCCTGCTGGCGGGGGAAATCATCAAAGACAGCTCATCCCCCGCGTCGCCCCATCTCCAGGCTGCCATCGAGGATGGCTATGCGCGGCTTTTGGCCCCCAGCCTGGAGCGGGAGATCAGAAATGCCCTCACGGAAAGGGCGGAAAAGCAAGCCATCGCCATCTTTGCCCAAAACCTGCACAACCTGCTCATGCAGAGCCCCGTTAGGGGCCGGCGAGTTCTGGGCATCGACCCGGCCTACCGCACCGGGTGTAAGGTGGTGGCCGTGGACGAGTTCGGCAAGCTCCTGGAGTACACCACCATCTATCCCCATGAACCTCAGAAAAGGTGGGACGAAGCCCTGAGCACTTTGGCCTCCCTGGTGAACAAGCACGGGATCACCCTGATCACCATCGGCAACGGCACCGCCAGCCGGGAGACCGAGCAGCTGGTGGCCGAGCTGATCAAAGCAAGCTGCCCCCAGGCACAGTACTTGGTGGTCAATGAGGCGGGGGCCTCGGTCTATTCCGCCTCGGAGCTGGCCCGGGAAGAGTTCCCTGACCTGGATGTCTCCATGCGGGGCGCGGTATCCATCGCCCGCCGGGTGCAGGATCCCCTAGCGGAACTGGTGAAGATCGAGCCGAAATCCCTGGGTGTAGGCCAGTACCAGCACGATGTGAATCAAAAGGAACTGGGCCGCGCCTTAGATGCGGTTGTGGAAAGCTGTGTGAACCATGTGGGTGTTAACCTGAACACCGCATCCAGCGCCCTGCTGCGCTATGTGTCCGACCTGTCGGCCAAAACGGCCCAGGCCATCGTGGAGCACAGGGAGGCCAACGGCATCTTCCAAACCCGTGCCCAACTCAAGCAGGTGAAGGGCATAGGCCCCAAGACCTTTGAACAGGCCGCGGGCTTTCTGCGCCTCGGGGAAGGCCCAGAGCCTTTGGACAATACCGCGGTGCATCCCGAATCGTATCCCCTGGCCCGCCAAATTCTAGCCTTGATCGGCTCTAGGGCAGAAGACCTGCAGGACAATGCAGCCTTAAGGCAGATCAGGGAAAAGCTCAATAAGCTTGATCCAATCAAGGTGGCGGAAAGCCTGGGGGCGGGGGTGCCCACTGTGCGGGACATCATCGCTTCCCTGGGCCAGCCCGGCAGGGATCCCCGGGATGAGCTTCCCCCGCCGCTCTTCAGGGCGGATGTGCTCAGCCTGGATGATCTCAGGGCAGGCATGGTCCTCCAGGGCACGGTGCAGAATGTGGTTGATTTCGGGGCTTTTGTGGATATAGGTGTGGGCAAAGCGGGGCTGGTGCACATCTCCCAGCTCAGTGACGATTACGTGCGCCACCCCACCGATGTGGTCCAGGTGGGGGATATCGTCACGGTGCGGGTGCTCGCGGTCGATCCCAAGCTGCAGAGGATCAGCCTAACCATGAAGACACAAGTCTGAACACCCAGAGCCTAGGGGGCTGCTGCAGTGTCCAATAACGAGAATACGGACTCGCCAAGGAGCCCGATAGGCAAAAAGGAGCGCTGCTCCCCACTCCAGCGAGTAGTTCTGCAGCGCCCCCCTATAGCTACCTCAGTTTGAACTCAACATAGATGTGTTCGTATTCCTCCAGCACCTTGTCTACACCAATGTAGAAGCTGGTGTTGGCCGCCACCTCATCGGGGAGGTTAAGCATGGGGTTCTCCCTGTAGTAGTCGGGAAGGTACGGCTCGGCCGCCTTGTTGGGTGTGGTGAACTTGGTGATGTCGGCAATGCGGGCTGCAATCTCCGGCCGCATGATGAAGTCCAGGAACTTGTAAGCGCCGTCTTTGTTGGGCGCTTCTTTAGACATGACCCAGCAGTCGATGAAGATGGGCACGCCCTCCGTGGGGAAGACCGGCTGCAGCGCAGGGTCGGCCGCGTTGCCCTTCACCGCCTGGTTGGAGTACATAAAGCCAACCACAGCTTCCCGGTTGATCAGGGAGTCTTCGGGAGTGTTGGTCTCAAAGCGCACGATGTTGGGCTTCAGGGCAAAAAGCTTCTCCCTGGCCTGGGCCACTATGGCTGGATCCGTTTCGTTGTACTCGTAGCCCAAGGCCTTCAGGGCAATGCCCATGACCTCCACGGACCAGTCCACCGTGACCACTTTACCCCGCAGCTCCGGCTGCCAGAGATCAGCGTAGCTGGTGATGGGCTTGGCCCCCAGCTTTTCCACCTCTTCATGGTTGACCAAAAGCAGCGAGATGGAAATGGCATAGGGAATGGCGTACTCGCTCTGGGGATCGTAGTAGTTGCCCAGATACAGGGGGTTGATGTTGCCGTAGTTGGGCAGCTTGGACTTATCGAGTGCCTCCAGCAGGCCGTTCTGCCTGAGGATATCCACCATGTAGTCGGTGACGATGAGCAGATCGTATTGATCGGGGTTGGCTTCCAGCAGCGACTGCATGTCCTCGTTGGAGGTCACTTCTTTGTAGTTGACTCTAATGCCGGTTTCCTGTTCAAACTCCTCGATGACCGCCCGGGGGACAAAATCACCGCCCCACGTCATGAGGGTGATTTCCTGTGCCGCCAGGGCACCGGAAACAGCAAGGACCAAAACGGCGATAGTCAGCAGTACAGCGCTTGTTCTCTTCACTTAGCAAACCTCCTCTGTTTGGTGATGATCTGACTTAACCCTATTATGAAGAACGTTCCCACTAAAATCAACGTGCAGAGCGCGTTCACCTTAGGGGTAACGCCCACACGCATCATGGAGAAGATGTGCACCGGCAGCGTGGTGCTGCGGGGGCCGGACATGTAGGTGGAGATGATCACATCATCCAGGGACATGGCCAGGCACAAAAGGGAAGCGGTGACGATGGAGGGAGCCACCAGCGGCAAAATGATGGTGCGCACCATCTGTGGTACGCTTGCCCCCAAGTCCAGCGCCGATTCCAGGATAGCCGCATCGATCTCCTGCAGCCGCAGCCGCACCATGATGTACACGTAAGGCACGCAGAACAGGGAATGGGAAAGAACGAGGGTCAAGATCCCAAAGGGCAGCCGCAGGGCGTTGAAAAAGAAGAGAAGCGACACCCCCAAGGCCACCTCCGGGACGATGAGGGGCAGAATCATTATGCCCTGGATGGCCCTTTTCATGCGGGCGGTGACCCACATGGAGACAACTGCGGTGAAAGTGCCCAAGACTGCGGAGAGGATGGCGGTAAGCACAGCCACCTGTATACTCACCTTAAAAGCCTCCCCGATCACCCGATCCCTCAGCAGCTGGCGGTACCACTCCAGACTCCAGCCGGTCCACTGGGCCGTGGAAGAACTGGCGTTGAAGGAATAAAGAACGACGCTGAGCACAGGCAGGTACAAAACAACAAAGAACAGCGACAAGTAAAAGACGCCGAACCTGCTGGCTTTACCCCTCATTGGAACAGCCCCTCCCCGCTCTTATCCTTGGTCACCCGCCAGTAAAAGAGGAGAACCAGCAGCGCCAGGGCCACCATGCCCAAGGAGAAGGCCGCGGCCAGGGGCCGGTTTCTGCCCCGGGTGGCCAGGGTATGGATGAGATTCCCCAGAAACACCGTATTTCCTCCCCCCAAGAGATCGGAGACGAAGTACAGGCCCAGGGCCGGGATGAAGACCAGGGTAAAGCCGCCCACGATACCCGGCAGGGTGAGGGGTATGGTGATTTGGAAAAACGTCTGCCACCTGCTGGCCCCTAAATCGTAGGATGCTTCCAGAAGCGAGCGGTCCAGTTTATCCACGGAGTTAAACACCGCCACGATCATAAAGGGCAGGAGCATATAGGCGGTGCCAACCAGGCTGGTACCGAATTTGTACATCATGGGCAGGGGCTGCTGGATGATCCCCAGAGCCTTCAGCAAATTGTTGATGAGGCCCGCATTGCCCAGCAGAATCATCCAGCCATAGGTCCTGAGCAGACTGGAAATCCAGAACGGCAGCATCACAAGGCCCAAGGCCAGGGCCCGCCGGCGGGGGCTCAAGTTGGAGGTGATGTAAGCCACCGGGTAGCCCACAACCAACGTGATCAAGGCGGTGAGCAGGGCCAGACGTAAAGAGTTCCAAAACACCCGCAGGTAGATGGGATCAAAGGCCTTGCGGTAGTTATCCAGGGTGAACTGGTAGACGATGTTGCCCAGGTGGTCACGGGACAGAAAGCTGATGGCCACCACCAAGAGCATGGGTATGCCCACCAAAACCCCGATCCAGAGCAGAATAGGTACGGCCAGCAGATTATTCTTCCAGCTTCTCATCTTACCAGCCTCTCTCTTCCCAGCCGGCTTCCTTGGGGAGCAAAATCGCTCCGCTCTCTTCCCAGGCTGCGTAGACCGTATCGCCCACCGCGCAGTCGCAGTCTGTTTTCTGGTATTCCACGATGGTCAGCACCTGATCTAAAACCTTCACTTCGATGCGGATCTGCGAGCCCGCGTAGTGAATGGACAGAACCTCGCCCTTAAAGGCGTTTTCCACTGCCTCGCAGGAGAGCCGCATTTTGTCCATCAAGATGGCCAAAATCGCCTCTTCACCGGCGCGCAGGGCACCCTGGGCGCTGCAGGAGCGGCGCACGGTCACCACGTTTTCACCCAAGCGCACCCGGCAGTACTGCGAACCAGCTTCCACAACCTCCACGGGGAAGATGTTGCGGTCCCCGATGAAGCTGGTGACAAACAGGTTGGCCGGGTTGTTGTAGATCTCCCGGGGTGTGCCCAGCTGCTGTACCTCTCCCTGATCGATGACCACGATGCGGTCGGACATATTTAAAGCTTCCTCTTGGTCGTGGGTGACGTAGACAAAGGTGGTGCCCGTCTTGCGCTGCAGCCGGGAGAGCTCGGTCTGCATGTGCTTGCGCAATTTCAGATCCAGGGCACCTAAGGGTTCGTCCAAAAGCAAAATGGCCGGCTCGTTGATGAGCGCCCTGGCAATGGCAATTCTCTGCCGCTGCCCCCCGGATAGTTGATGGGGCATGCGCTGTTCATAGCCGGACATCTGCACAAGCTCCAGCACCTCCGCCACCCGCTGTTTCAACGCAGCCTCGCCCAGGGACTTTTTCATGCGGGGGCCGTAGGCAATGTTGTCGTAGACATTGAGATGGGGAAAGAGGGCGTAGTTCTGGAAAACGGTATTCACATTACGCTTATTGGGCGCCAGATCCTTGATGGAAGTGCCGCTGAGCAGAATATCTCCCGATTGAATGCGCTCCAGCCCTGCGATGCAGCGCAGCAGCGTAGTTTTGCCGCACCCCGAGGGCCCAAGCAGTGTGAGGAACTCCCCTTCGTTAATGGTGAAGGTGATATCCTTCAGAACATGGACATCGCCGTAGTACTTGTTCAAATTGACCAGTGCGAGTAGTGGCTGCTTCACAGACAACTTCCTTCCCCAGCGTACTACTAAAAAGAACCTCCAAGGTCAGTATAGTTTAGTTACTAGGCAATGTCAAAGGTAGAAGTGGCTTTTCAGCCTTCCCGCAGCGCCTCCACGGGCGGCAGCTTAGCCGCCTGCCAGGCCGGGTAGAGGCCGAAGAGCTGGCCCATGGCCACCGCCACCACAGCCGCGAGCAGCGCGGCCTGGGGGTGCAGCCCCCCTACATCAGCCAGCCTGGAATAGAACACCTCCGCCAAAATGGCGTTGAGCAGGGTGGGGGAAGTGAAATAGGCGGCCAGAAGGCCAAGGATCGACCCGGCCAGGGAGAAGACCAGGGATTCGTTGAGGATCTGGGCCACAATGGACCGCTTGGAAGCGCCCAGGGCCTGCCTTAAGCCGATTTCCCGCGTCCTTTCCACTACGCTCACCAGCATGATACTTAGAATGCCAATGGCACTCACCAAAACGGCGATAAAGGCAAAGGCGCCCAAAAAGAGGCTTACCGTCCGCAGCTGTTCACTTAAGAAGCGGTTGGAATCCTTTACGTACTCGCCGTTTACTTCCATATCCTCCACAGACCGATCCGCGAGCAGCACCCGAGCCTCTTCCACCGCTTCATACAGCCTGCCCGGCTGCGTCTTGATATAGATGTACTGGTAGGACGGCTCAAAAACGTCATAGGAAACCCACACCCTGGTGGTGCCCAGGGGAAAGAGGAGGTGAGCCTGGCTGATAAAAAACTCCAGCAGCGCGGAGTGGGGTTTGTAGACGCCGATGATCTCAAACTCCATGGGCCCTTCCCCGAAATCGCCCAGGTTGATGGTTTTACCCAGGGCCGACTGGCCGGGAAACAGCTGGGCTGCCACCACATCGGAGATCAAGACCACCCGGTTTTTCTGCTCTTCGTCGGCTTGGGTGAAGAAATGCCCCTCCACTAGCTCCAGCCCCATGGCCTCGCCGTAGTGGGCGGTGGTTTCCGCGGCGGTCTGCACGGAGTAGGTCAGACCCTCCACAATAATCCGCTGCATCCAGAGTTCTTGGAAGATAAAGGCCTGGTCAATGTGCTCACCTTGGAGAAGCTTGACCAGATCGTCGTAGCGGAGATTGCTGATACTGGAAACAACCTGCCCTCCACCGGGAATCTCTTCGGTTCTGGAGACCGAAATCTTCGCCAGGGTTTCCCCGAAGGTGCTGTGCACCCCCTCCAGGCTTCCCGCGGCCTGGAAGTTGAGGGACAGGATCAGCGCGACAATCCACACCCCCAGCCCCACCTGCAAAATGGTGAGCAGGGAGCGCAGGGGTCTCTTTTTCAAAATCCGCAGGGTAAACTTCAGGGTTTCCACCATCTTCCCCCCTCAATCGGTCCGCAGGGCATCCACGGGATTGGTGCGGGAGCCCAGGTAGGCCGGGTATACTCCGAAGAAGAGGCTGACCAACAAGCCCAGGGCGATGCCTAACCCTAAACGGGACCCCCATCCCCCGGACCAACCGCCCAAGCTCTTTTTCAAAAGCTCGGCGAAGGCAAAGGAAAGGGCGATCCCCAAGACGGAACCCGCCAGCCCCAGTACCACAGCTTCCAGCATGAACTGCCTGAACACCTGGCCGCGGGAGCTGCCCAAGGCCATGGACAAACCCACCGCCTTGGTGCGCTTCAGCACCCTGGCCAGCATCAGGTTGAGGATGTTGATCACCGCGATCACCAGGCCCACGGAGGCGAGCATCCCGATGAGCAGGGCATAGCGCTGCACCTGCTTGATGGACTCCCGCCAATCGTCCACCGGACTGCGCAGGGCAAAGGCCTCTTCCCCCCAGAGCAGCGCGGCTTCACTTTGCACCACTTCCCCAGCTGAGGCCAGGTCCACCCCGGGATCCACGCCCACATAGATCTGGTAGAAGTGGGTGGTATCATCGGGCCCCCCTCTATAGGAGGGATGCACCGTCACGGGCATCCAAGCCGTGCGGCCGTCGTTCAGAGCCATATAGGGATCGCTGTCGTCAGGTGGGGCCAGCACCCCGATGACGGTGAAATCCACCGCCTCTTCGCTGTGCAGGTCCAGGGGGACGATCTGTCCGATGGGATCCCCATCGCCAAAAAGCTCCTCCGCCAGCCTGTGGGTGATGACCAAAACGCGGCTGGCGCCCAACAGATCCGCCTCCACGAAGAAGTTTCCCTGAGCTAGCTGGGAGTTCTTGAAAGAGAAATAGGCGGGTACAGTACCGGCAATGTATATTTCGTTGCCCCGGAAGCGGTACCAATCCTCATCCTCTCCCACCTCCTCGGGGAGCAGCTCCGTGGCGGCCGACCACCCCTGCTCCACGTAAACGTGCATGGTGGGCGGCAGGCGCCGCTGCAGCTCCAGGATCTCTTCCAAAGTGACGCCGGACCAGCTCAGGCTGTCCTGCTCCGGGCCCAGGAGGGTGATGGGGACCTGCTGCCACATCAGGGAATCCTCCCTGCCCAAGATCTCCAGGGTGCGGAAGTAATCCAAGCGCTGTATACTGCTGTACTGCTGACCCACGGAAATGAACATGGACAAAACGGTGATGATCACCCCGATCCCCAGCCCGATGGCCAGGATCACCAGGATGGATTCCAACCGCTGGCGCCGGGAGTGGCGCAGCGCCCATTTCAGCTGATCCGCAACGGACATCTCAGCACCTCCTAGTTCACAACCTGGAAGAGCGCATCCTTAAGATCGCGCCCGCAGAGCTGCCACAGCTCCGCGGCCCTCAGGGCATAGTCCAGCTGGGCGTGGAAGTAGTCAAACCGGGCTTTCTCTGCGGCTAAGGCAGCTTCCGCCACCTGCAGATCGGTGACCAGCCCCGCGGCCTGCTGCCTCCGGCGCAGCTCCAAGTCCTCTTCCGCTGCGGCCAGCAGCTCTCCCAGGAGGCCTACCTGCCTCTGCGCGGATGTGAGGGCCTGGAGGCTGCTGCGCAGCTCGCCTAGGAGGGCATTTTCCTGGCCCTGCAGGTTGTGCTCCGCCTTGGCCGCGGCCAGCTCCAGTTCTTCCACCAGCACATCCCTGGGATAGAGGGCTTTGGAGGCGGTAAGCCCCACGCTCCAGTTCAGATCCTGGCCCGCCTGCACTCCACCGGAGACCTTCACCTGCCAGCCCCTGCTTTTCCGCTCCAGCTCCAGCTGGGCCCGGGCCTGCTCCAGTTCCGCTTCCGCCCGGCGCAGCTCTGGACTTGCCGCGAGAAATTCCCCCTCCAGTTCTTCCTGGGAGAATTCCAGATCCAGGCTGTGCACCTTGAGCTGCGGTTCGTAGAAGATGGGCTCCGTGCTGCCTAGAACATTTTGGAGCTGGAGCTGCAGCTGGTTTACCCTTTCCGCCGCGGCTGCCAGGGAAGCGCGCTGATCCCTCAGTTCCCGGCGCAGCTGCAGGTCATCGTAGTTGGGCACCTGTTGCGCGGCGGCCAGCTTGGCCTCCAGGTGCTCCAGGACCCCTTGGGCGTAGGCCCTCTGATCCAGCGCCTTTCTGAGGTCAACGAGGAGGCGGAAAACCTGGAGTACCAGGCTGTTCACCTGGCGCTGCCTGCTCTCCTCCACTGTCAGTTCGGGCGCCGCTTCCTGGGCGGGGGCAAAGAAGTCGTAGTCCAGGTTCAAACTGCCCTGGGGCTCGATGCCCAGCTCTTTGTCCTCCAGGCTGACTGTGACCTTCCCGCTGAGCTTCAGGTGGCTGCCCAGGGGCATGGTCAGGGACAGCGAACCGTGGGGCCCCTGCCAGGTGCCGTTCTCCAGCCCCGCGGGATGGAGCTCCGCCCCGAGCTGCGGCTGCTTCTGGAGAGCCGCCCGGCGCTGGGCCAGATCCTGCTCCCAGAGGAACAGGGCATGGCTGGTGTTGTGCTCCAGGGCTGTTTCCAGAGCCTCCGCCAAGGTTAGGGGCCTCAGCTCACCCGCGGCTGCGCAGCTGGCCGCCAGGGCGGCAAGGAGTACCAGGGTCAGTGTGAATCTGCATCTAGTCTGCATGCTGCTCACCTGATTCTTCCTGCTGACCCATGGCCTGCAGCAGCTTCACCCGGGCCAAGCTGTACTGGAGCAGACTCGCGCTGTACTCCTGTTCCAGCTGGGCCAGTCTTTCCTGCTTGGCCACGATGTCCGCGTTGCTGATTACACCCGCCTGGTACTTGCTCTGCTCCGCCTGGAGGGCTTTACGCTCCAGCTCAATATTGCGCGCGGCCAGCTCCAGGGCATGGGCCTGGTCCAACAGAGCGTAATAGTCGCCGCGGATGCGGAAATACAGGGCCTGTTCCGCCTGCTGGAGCTGGATTTTCGCCTTCTCTTCGCTAACCAGGGCCTGCTCCAGCTCCACCCTGGGGGTAAAGGGGCTTTGGGCCGCGAGCACAGCCTCCTGCGCCCTGGCCAGCCTCTCCCGGGCCTCGGCCACGGAGGCGTCCAGGGCCAAAGCCAGCTCAAAGCAGGTCTCCAAATCCCAGGTAAAGGGCACAAACGCCAATAGCAGGCGCTCTGTGAGGACAACTTCCGTATCCAGGGGCAGCCCCAGCAGTTCGTTGAAGCGCATGCGCTTGGTTTCCAAATCGATCACCGCCCGCTGGTGGCGGTGCTCCGCATCGAACAAGCTGTTGCGGCTGCGCTCGATGTCCAGTGAAGAAAGCAGGCCCGCTTTGAACTTGTTCTCATCCATGGCCAGCTGGTTTTCCGCCCGTTCTTTGGCCCGCAGGGCGTTTTCCACGGTGGTTTCACTCTGCAGAAGCTCTTGATAGGCGGAGCGCACCTGATCCTTGAGCTCCTTGGTTTTCTCGGCGTAGGTCTTTTCCGCCTGGGCCCACTCCTTTTCCGCTTCCCGCAGCATATCCGCATCGCCCACAATCTGGGCCCGCTCCAGGTTGGCCTTGGCGCTTTCCCAGTCCAGGGTGGCCAGGCGGTAACTTAGATTGTGCTGCAGGGCCAGTTCCGCCGCTTGCTCCACAGTGAGCTCCAGGGGCTGGGCCGCGGCCTTGGGGCCCGCCCCCAGGCCCAAAACCAAAGCCACCAGCACTAAAAAAGATAGGCTCCTTCGCATCTTCCGCTCCTCCCTTAAGCCTCTAGGGCAGCTTCCTGCAGGGGTCCATCGGAAACGATCTTCCCATCCCGCAGGCGCAGCAGGCGCCTTCCGTAGGCGCTCACCGCAGGGTCATGGGTCACAATTACCACGGTGGTGCCCTGCTGGTTGAGCTCTTGGAGCAGGGTCATGATCTCGGCCCCCTGGTCAGTGGCGAGATTCCCCGTGGGCTCATCCGCCAGAAGCAGGGTGGGGTTATTGGCCAGCGCCCGGGCGATGGCCACCCTCTGCTGTTCGCCCCCGGAGAGCTGGGTGGGCAGATGCTTCAGCCTGTGGGCCATACCCACCTGCGCCAGGAGCGCCTCGGCCCGCTCCCGCCTCTCCCGCCGGGGCCGGCCGGCATACATCAGGGGCACCATCACATTCTCTAAAGCAGTGAGCTCTGGGAAGAGGTTGTAGCTTTGAAAGATGAACCCAAAATGCCGGTTGCGGATTTGGGCCAGCTCCCCGTCGCGGAGCTGGGTGATATCCACCCCTTCCAGATAATAGGCGCCGCGACTGGGCTGGTCCAGGACGCCCAAAATGTTGAGCAGCGTGGATTTCCCCGAGCCGGAGGGCCCCATAATGGACACAAACTCTCCCCGCTGGATCTCCAGATCAATGCCCTCCAGCGCCTGCACCACCACATCACCCATGTAGTATTCCTTAGCAACTCCTTCCAGCCTGATCACAGCGCATGTCCTCCTTCGGACAGAATCTTGATCTCGTCCAGATGGCGAAAGGCATCGTAGGAGCTGATGATGACCTTTTCTCCCAGCTCCAGGCCACGCAGAATCTGCACCGCATTGCCCTGGAACAGCCCAAACTGGACGTCCCGCTTTTTGGCGGTACTGCCTTCGATCACATACACAAAGAGCTGCTGGCCGCTGGTCAAATAGGCTCCCCGCGGCAGGTAGAGGCTGTCTTTGTGCAGCTGCAGGTGGATACTGGCCGTAACCGTACTGTTGGGCCGCAGATGGGACACCTCTTCCAGGAAGTCCACCCGCACCAGCACCGTCGGCCCATCGCTGCCCTGCTTAGCCTGGGGAGCGATGTAGGAGACCTCTCCCGCGTATTCGCTCTGCCCCAAGCTGATGGTGACCGGGGTGCCCACCCCGAAGCGCTCGGTCTGCCCCGGGGGAACCTGCAGCTCCACCACCTGCCGGCTCAGATCCGCAAGTTCACCCAGCTCCTGGTGGGCGGTGACCACCCGGTTGCTGGGGAGTTTCAAAGAGAGAATGCGGCCGGCAAACTCCGCCGTCACTAAGAAGTTGTCGATCTTTTCCTGGGCCTTGGCCAGCTTCTCCTCGCTGATGGCGATGGTCTTGGCGATGGCCGCCTTTTCCGCCTCCTGCCTGCGGATCAGCAGTTCCAGCTCCCATTCGCTCTGGGTGATCCGGCGCTTGGCGGCCTCCACCGCCTGCTCCGCCTTTTCCAGCTCTACCCGGGGGATGGAGCCGTACTCGTAGAGCACCTTCTGCAGCTCCAGCTGTTCTTCAGCAGCCGCCAGCTGCTCCTGGGCTTCCAAAACCTTCAGGCGCTCCGCCTCCAGCTCCCGCTCGTGGATAATCTCTTTCTGGGCCAGCTCCGCCCGGGCCTCGCCCAGCTCGGTTTCGGCCGCATTTTTCTCCGCGGCGATCTCTGCCGAGTACAAACGGAAGAGGGGATCCCCCGCCGCCACGTCCTGCCCTTCCTGGACAAAGACCTCCTCAATGGTTCCGCCCACCTTGGGCGCGATAATGGCCACCTGCTCCGGGATCACCGTTCCCCTAACCGGTAAAGTCTCCAGGAAGTCCTGCAGACCCACGGAGGCGTAGGTGTAGAAGTTGAGCACAAACTCTTCTTGTTTAGGCATGAAGAAGTAGTAAGCTCCGTAGGCGATGAGCGCGATGGCCGCCAAAGTAAACAGGGCCAGGCTCAGCTGCCGCATCCTGCCCGGCGTTTTTCGCTTCTGCTGCTTACGGAGCCTTTCCGGAAGAATTGGTTCGCTCATGGGTCTGACCTCCTCCGGACGATCTTTCTGGTTTTGCCCTTCCGTTCCTGTTGTGAATTGCTGGATGAGCCCGGAAGCGGCGGGCCTGCTGCCTCATTTTTCGCCAACCTACAGGCAATTCCTCTGCAGCCCGGGTTACCCCGGGTAACCGTTTTAAAAAGAAAGCCAGGCAGCCCTGGGGCTGAATCCTGGCTCTTTGCCTTCCTCAGGCCAGAATCTCCTCGATTTTCTCCAGCAGCTCCTGGCTCAGTTCCACATCCACGGCCTTCACGTTGGCCTCGATCTGCTCGGGCCGGGAAGCGCCCACCAAGGCACTGGCCACATTGGGCTGCCGCAGCACCCAGGCCAGAGCCATCTCCACTAAGGTCATCCCCGCTTCTTCCGCCAGATCCTGCAGGGCATCCACCTTCTGGAGCACTCCCGCCTCCAGGAGGCCCTTGATGAACTCGTTGATCTCGGGGTTGGCCGCCCTGCTCCCTTCGGGGATGCGCCCGCCCCGGTATTTCCCGGTCAAAACCCCCTGGGCCAGTGGCGAGAAGACGATCTGGCCGATGCCATGCTTGGCGCAGACCGGGATAACTTCCTTTTCGATGTAGCGGTTGAGCATGTTGTACACCGGCTGGTTGACCACGATGCGGTCCAGGAGGTAGCGGTCGGCAATGCGCACCGCCTCTTCGATCTGGGCGGCTGTCCACTCGCTCACTCCGACGTAAAGCACCTTACCCTGGCGCACCAGATCGTCAATGGTGCGCAGCGTCTCCTCCACCGGCGTTTCCGGATCATAGCGGTGGCAGTAGAAGATGTCCACGTAATCCAGTTCCATCCGTTTGAGGCTGGCATGCAGCTGTTCGAAGACGTGCTTGCGGGAAAGGCCCCGGTCATTCGGGCCATCCCCCATGGGCCAGAAGGCCTTAGTGGTGATAATGTACGACTCCCGGGGGAAGACCCGCAGCGCCTTGGCCATCACCCGTTCCCCTTCTCCCCGCTCGTAGACGTTGGCGGAGTCGAAGGAGTTCACTCCCAGCTCGTAGGCGCGGCGGATGGTTTTGATGGCCCGCTCTTCCTCCACCGATTTGCCGTAGGTGAGCCAGCTTCCCAAGGAAATCTCACTGACCTTCAGACCAGAACGGCCTAACTTGCGGTACTTCATGGCAACAGCTCCTCTCTTCAGGATATTTCCGCAGTTTTTCCCGTAAGGGCACTGGACAGCATCAACTTGATCCGGTTCAGCTGGTTAACTTCGCTGGCACCGGGATCGTAATCTATGGCAACTATGTTACTATCTGGATAAGCATTCTTCAAGCCCCTGAGCACTCCCTTCCCCACCACGTGGTTGGGCAGGCAGGCAAAGGGCTGCATGCAGACGATGTTTTTCACTCCGCTTTCAATGAGGTCGATCATCTCCCCCGTGAGGAACCAGCCTTCCCCCGTCTGGTGTCCCAGGGAGATCAGTTTGGAAGCGGTCCGGGCCAGCTCCTGGATGAGCTTGGGCGGAGTGAAGCGCCTGCTTTTGGCCAGCACCTCCTTGGCGGTGCGGCGGTAGAGCTCAATAATGCCGATTATCAAGTTGCTGGCGGCAACCTCCAGCTTCTTGCCGGCCAAATAACGGTATCTGAAGCTGATACCGAAAAGCGAATAGAGGAGAAAATCGGTCAGGTCAGGGACCACCGCCTCCGCCCCCTCCGCTTCCACCAGGCTGACAATGTCGTTGTTGGCGGTGGGATGGTATTTAACCAGGATCTCCCCGACCAGGCCCACCCTGGGTTTGACCTGATCCACCGTTTCCAGGGAGTCAAACTCCTCCACCAGCTTCACTATGTTCTTCCTAAAGCGCTGCGGCGAGGGGGAACGCAGCGACAGCCTGCAGATTTCATTCCACTTCTCGTAAAGCAGATCCCCAGAGCCGGGCACCTTCTCGTAGGGTCTCACCCGCAGCAGGCATTTCATCAACAGATCGCCGTAGACCAGAGCCATCATACCCCTGTGGAGCAGGGGCGGAGTTAACTTAAAGCCGGGGTTCTTCTCAAAGCCCTGGGCGCTTAAGGAAAGGACCGGAATGTGCCCGTAACCGGCATCCTGCAGGGCCTTGCGGATAAAGCCTATATAGTTAGTGGCCCGGCACCCGCCCCCGGTTTGGCTGATGATCACCGAGGTTTTCTGCAAGTCGTACCGTCCGGAGTTCAGCTCCTTGAGGAGCTGCCCCACCACGATGATCGCCGGGTAGCAGGCATCATTGTTGACGTACTGCACCCCCACATCCACCGCCTCTTTGTCCAGGGCGGGACAGACCACCATGTTGTAGCCGGACAGGCGGAACGCTTCCTGCAGGAGGCGGAAGTGGATGGGTGCCATCTGGGGAACGATGATGGTATGCTCCTTTTTCATGTCCCTGGTGAAGATCCTCCGCACGTAGCGGTAGGGACTGCCCTGGGGCCTGCGGCCCTGCCGCTCCCTTTCCAGAACCGCAGCCTTCAGGGAACGCAGCCGGATTCTAGCCGCGCCCAGGTTGCTGATCTCATCGATTTTCAGGCAGGTGTAGATCTTGGAGCGGGCGCTTAAGATCTCCTGCACTTGATCGGTGGTGATGGCATCCAGGCCGCAGCCGAAGGAGTTGAGCTGGACCAGTTCCAGGTTTTCCTCATGGGCGACGAAGCTCGCCGCCGCGTACAGCCGGGAATGGTAAGCCCACTGATCCACAACCCTCAGGGGCCGGGCCACCTGGCCCAAATGGGCCACCGCATCTTCGGTGAGCACCGCCCAGCCCAGCTCGTTGATGAGCTTGGGGATCCCGTGGTTGATTTCCGGATCCAGGTGGTAGGGGCGCCCGGCCAAAACGATGCCCCGCAGACCCCGCTCTTTGAGGTAGGCCAGGGTTTCTTCGCCCTTGCGCCGCACATCTTTCCGGTAGCGGGCCAGCTCTGCCCAGGCCTTCTCCACCGCCCTCTCCACTTCCGGAAAACCTATGCCCAGGGGAGCGAACTCTTCGTGGAGACGCTCGGTGAGCCTGCGCTTGTGGTGGAAGGGCAGGAAGGGATACATGAAGGTGACCTGCCCGGTCTGGATGGGTGTGACGTTCTGCCTGATCACTTCGGGGTAGGAAACGACGATCGGGCAGTTGTAGTGATTGTCCGCCTGGGGCTGTTCCTTGTGTTCATGGGTCAGGCAGGGGTAGAAGATGAAATCCACGCCCTTTTCCACCAGATCCATGATGTGCCCGTGGGCCAGCTTGGCCGGATAGCAGACCGATTCGGAGGGGATGGTTTCCATGCCCTGTTCATAGATGGCCTTGGAGGAGCGGGAAGACAGCACCACGGAAAAACCCAGTTCAGTGAAGAAGGTGAACCAAAACGGGTAGTCCTCATACATGTTCAAAACCCGGGGAAGACCCACCCTGCCCCGCCTGGCCTTGGCGGGATCCAGGGGCTCGTAGGCAAAGAGCCGCTCATAGCAGTAGTCAAAGAGGTTGGGCAGCTCCTCTCCCCGCTGCTTCTCCCCGGCACCCCGGCTGCAGCGGTTGCCGGAGATGTGGCGCCGGCCCTGGCCGAAATAGTTGATGGTGAGCAGGCAGCTGTTGCCGCAGCCCCGGCATCGGGTGTGCCGGGTTTCCAGGGACAGCTCCTCCAGCGCCCTGCGGTCCAGCAGCGTAGAACGGTGTCCCGGGGTCCATCTCTCCCTGGCAATGAGGGCAGCTCCAAAGGCGCCCATGAGCCCCGCGATATCTGGTCTGACCACTTCTCGCTGGGCCAAGCGCTCAAAGGCCCGCAGCACGGCATCGTTGTAGAAGGTTCCCCCCTGGACCACCACTTTGCGGCCCAGGTCAGTGGCGCTCCGCAGCTTGATCACCTTGTACAGCGCGTTTTTGACCACGGAATAGGCCAGGCCCGCGGAAATATCGCCCACAGTCGCCCCTTCCCTTTGGGCCTGCTTGACCCGGGAGTTCATGAAAACCGTGCAGCGGGAGCCCAAATCCACGGGCTCGGAGGCAAAAAGGGCTTCCTGAGTAAACTCTTCGATGCTCAAATTCAAAGAATGGGCGAAGGTCTCCAAAAAGGAACCGCAGCCCGAAGAGCAGGCTTCATTGAGCAGGATCTCATCGATGGCCCCATCTTTGATGCGCAAACACTTCATATCCTGGCCCCCGATATCCAGGATGAAATCAACGCCGGGCAGGAAGAAGTCCGCGGCCTTGTAGTGGGCCACCGTCTCGATCTCTCCCAGATCTACCTGCAGCGCGGCTTTGATCAACCCTTCGCCATAGCCCGTCACCGCGGAGTTGGCGATCCAAGCGCCATCAGGCAGGGCAGCGTACAGCCCCAGCACCGCCTGGCGCACGGATTGCAGGGGCTTGCCTTTGTTACTGCCGTAATAGGTGTAGAGGATGGAACCCTCCTCGTCGATGAGCACCGCTTTGGTGGTGGTGGAGCCCACATCCAGCCCCAAGAAGCACCTGCCGGAAAACCCAGCCAGATCGCGCCTGGCCGCGGCATGCCGGCCGTGCCGGGCTCTGAACTCCGCCAACTCTTCCCCACTGGAAAAAAGGGCTGGCAGCCGCAGTGTCTCCTCCATCTTCACATCCTGGGCCCCCTTAACCCGGGCCATCAGGGCAGAAAAAGGCACGGGATTGCTCCCCAAGGCAGCGAGGGCGGCTCCCACGGCGATGAACAGCTGGGAGTTCTCCGGAAAGATGGCCTGACCATCTTTGAGCTGTAAGGTCTCCACGAACCGCTTCCTCAGCTCTGAGAGGAAGTACAGGGGGCCGCCTAGAAAGGCCACGTTGCCCCTGATGGGCCGGCCGCAGGCCAGGCCGCTCACCGTCTGCACCACCACCGCCTGGAAGATGGAAGCGGCGATATCCTCCGGGGCAGCCCCGTCGTTCAAAAGGGGCTGGATATCGCTCTTGGCGAACACCCCGCAGCGGGCTGCGATGGGATAGATGATCCGATGCCCCTTGGCCAGTTCGTTGAGGCCCGCGGCGTCGGTCCGCATGAGCACTGCCATCTGGTCAATAAATGCACCGGTGCCCCCGGCACAGATGCCGTTCATGCGCTGTTCTACCCCGCCGCGCAGAAAAGTGATCTTGGCATCCTCTCCACCCAGCTCGATCACCACATCCGTCTGGGGGTAAAAGGCTTGGATGGCCTGGGTGCCCGCGATCACTTCCTGCACAAAACTCACGCCTAGATGCTCCGCCACGGCAATCCCGCCGGAGCCGGTGACGGCCACGGTCACATCATCTTCCTGAAACTGCTCATACGCCTGGGTAATCAGGCTCACAACCACCTCTCTGATCTCGGCGTAGTGCCGCTGGTACCTGGAAAAGAGTACCTCGAGGTTTTCATCCAGGACAACCAGTTTGACGGTTGTGGAACCCACATCGATGCCCATGTGCACTACTCTGCCCAACCACAAGTGCCTCCGTTTCTGCGAAATCCCTAACAAGCATAGTATGCTGCGCGGCCTGGAAAACCCTTCCTAAGGGGTTCACTCAGCACTGGGAGTGTCGGATTCCAGCGCTCCAGCTCCCCGCCTTTATTGATTGAATTATCTCTCCATCTGTATTCTCCTTTAATTTTTCGGTTTAGGAACAGAACTCCCTTACGGAAAAGAGCCGATCCCGGAAGATCGGCTCCTTAGAGTTCCAACTCGTTTTTACTGCCGCGCATAGGCCGCGATGGCGTCCCGGAGAAACTCCGCTGCCCCTTGCCCTGCTTGGTCGTCGTAGTAAGCGGCGAAGCGCTCGTCGGCCACGTACATCTCCGCCAGGCCCGCATGGGCCTCCTTGGAGTAGGTGGGCCAGAAGAAACCGAGCCACTTGCGGTGCAGCTCCGCAATCCTCCATCCCGCGGGCCCCGTGGGATCCTCCTTGCCCACCGCTGCTGCCAGGGAGTCAATAATCTCCTTGCTCAGCCGCTCCACCTCCGCGTACTCCTCTTCAGTGAGGTTCATGAGCTTGGCGTTGGAAGCATCCACCGCTTCAGCGCCCCACCTCTCCCGGGCCTCCTTGCCATACTTCTCCTCGTTTTCCCTGATCAGCTTTTCCTTAAAGCCCCGGAACCTGTCTTTGTCCTCCATGGGTGTTCCTCCTTCCAGAGCAGCTAGAGTCTGGTCCACGTTTTGGAGCAGCAGATCCAGCTGCCTTCTTTTTTCCAGAAGGCGTTCACGGTGTTGGCGCAGGGCCTCCTTCTCGTCAAAGTGAGGTGCATCCATCAGTGCCTTGATGGTCTGCAGATCCACCCCCAGCTCCCGGTAAAAGAGGATCTGCTGCAGACGCTTCACCTCTGCCGGCCCGTACATCCGGTAGCCTGCCTCGCTTACCCAGGCGGGCTTGAGCAGATCGATCTGATCGTAATAGCGGAGGTTGCGGCCGCTGACCCCTGCTAGATCACCCAACTGCTTCACTGTGTACTCCATGAACTCACCTCCCAAGAAAAGTATAAACCTTGACGTTACGTCAAGGTCAAGGGGAAAAACAAAGCGTACTGCGATCATTTCTGCCTTTCCCTTTTCTCGGCTTCCATCCTCTCCTGGAAGTGTTTGAGATGATCGTGATCAGCACTCATGATCTCCGAGACGAGCTGTTGGCTTTGGGGATCAAGTTCGTCAATGCGGTCTTCGTAGGCGTGGATGCCTGTATCTTCCCCTGCGTAGACCTGTTGCAGCAGATGGGAGGGGCCCCTGAGGGCGTTGATTTTGGCCCAGATGCCCGCCATGGTTCCCGCCAAACCCGTCTCCGTCTCGGGAATCCCACCCAGTTCCCTGATGCGCTGGGTCAAGAGCCTGGCATGTTCTTCGTGATCCGCGGCAAACTGCTGCAAAAGGGCCCGGACATGCTCATCGCCCTGCAGGGCTTGGGTTTCCTTGTAGATTTTCATGGCCATGAGCTCACCCTTAAGGAGTTCGTTGAGAGTATCGATATAGCTTTGTTGTTTTGAATGTGTTGTCATCTTTCTTCCCCCATCTCTTTTCGGTTAGTGTGTGGTTAAGAAAGCCCCACCATGCCGAGCCACCTTGGAAGAAGACGGTTGAGAAAGATTGACAGCTCCTCCCCGCTAACGTAAGATCTCAGTACAGCTACGGAAGCGAGGTGGCATCATGATCCGCATTGTCAACGACCATACCGATCCCAGGATCAACTTGGCTGTGGAAGAGTACGCCCTCAACTACCTGGATCCTGGGGAAGAATACGTGATTCTCTGGCAGAACGAACCCACGGTGGTGATCGGGCGCAACCAGAACACCCTGGCGGAGGTGAACGGCCCGTTTATCAAGGAGCGGGGCATCCACGTGGTGCGGCGCCTCTCCGGCGGCGGTGCAGTGTACCACGATTTGGGCAACCTCAACTTCACCTTCATTGTGGACGCGGAAAAGGAGCGGGTGAGCAACTTCGAGTACTTCACCCGGCCGGTCATCCAGGCCCTGGCCAGCCTGGGCGTGCAGGCCGAGTTTTCCGGCCGCAATGATATTACAATTGACGGCAAGAAGTTCTCCGGCAATGCCCAGTACTGGTCCAAAGGCCGCCTGCTCCACCACGGTACCATCCTCTTCAACTCCGATCTAGCGGTGGTGCAGGAAGCCCTGAATGTGAAAGTGGACAAGCTCCAGTCCAAGGGTGTCAAGTCTGTGCGGAGCCGGGTGACCAACATCTACCCCTACCTTAAGACCCCCATTACCATCGAAGAGTTCAAGGAAGTTTTGTGGCAGTACCTGATCCCGGGGGGAGGTCAAGAATACGTTCTCAGCGCTGAGGAATGGGCCGTGGTGCACAAGATCAAAGAAGAGCGCTACGCCCGCTGGGACTGGAATTACGGCGCTTCGCCCGAGTGCGAAATAGAGAAGGAGGCCCGCTTCACAGGGGGTAAGTTGGAGCTGAAGTTCAACGTGCGGGACGGTCTCCTGCAGGATCTGCACATCTTCGGCGACTTTTTCGGCCGGAGGGACGTGAAGGAACTGGCCGCAAAGCTCAACGGCACGCAGTACCGGGAAGAAGCAGTTCGAAAGGTTCTAGCTGAAAGCGAATTTGGCGAGTACTTCTTCAATATCACCAGGGAAGAATTCCTCCAGTGCCTGTTTGACTAGAGTCGGTGAGGTGTTCCCAGGGAGAATAAGGCGGTGACCCAGCGGTGCTCTACTTCGCCGAATCTCTAAGGAAAGGCCATTAAAAAGGCTCCCCTTGCTCTGGAGCTAGCCAGCGCCGGGGAGCCTCTTTTCTTTTCCCGCCTATTTCTTCTTAAACACGTGAATCGCCTGGCCCAGGGCCGCATGGGCCGCCTCCATAACCGCCTCGGAGAAGGTGGGATGGGGATGGATCGCCCTGGCCAGTTCATGGACGGTGGCTTCCAGCTCCAGGGCCAGTACCGCTTCGGAGATGAGATCCGTGGCATGGGCCGCGACGATGTGTACCCCCAGCACTTCCCCGTATTTCCCATCGGCCACGATCTTGATCAGACCCTCCGGTTCTCCTTCGGCCAAAGCCCTGCCGTTGGCGGCCAGGGGGAAGCTGCCCACGATAACCTCGTGTCCGCGGCGAATGGCTTCCTGTTCCGTAAGGCCCACCATGGCCACCTCCGGGAAGGTGTAGATGCACGCGGGCACCCGGGCGTAGTCTATCACCGCACTGCCCCCTAAGATGTTTTCCACCGCGACCAAACCTTCCGCGGAAGCGGCATGGGCCAGCATCTGCCGCCCGTTCACATCGCCGATGGCGTACACGCCGGGGATGCTGGTTTCCAGGCGGTCGTCGGTGCGGATGGCACCCCGTTCCAGTTCCAGGGGCAGTTTGGAAACCGCGTTCAAATTGGGCCTCCTCCCCAGGCTCACCAGGACAAGATCACCTTCGAATACCCGGCTCTCCCCTTTGATCTCCGCCGTAACCCGGGAACCGTCAAAGCGCTGGATATCTGCTCCATTGTGGATCTCCACGCCCTTTTTCTGCAGCAGCCGCTCCATGTACCGCTGCAGGTCGGCATCGAGGCTCCCCAACACGGTGAATTTTTCCAGAACGGTTACCTGGGAACCTAGGGCGTTGAACAGAGCGGCAAATTCCATGCCCACAACTCCCCCGCCCACGACAACCAGCCGCTCCGGGATCTTCTTCAGCTTCAGGGCTCCCGTGCTGGTAACCGCGGCTCCGCTGTGCAGCGCTTCCTGCAGGCCGGGGATGGGGAGCACTGCGGGGCTGGAGCCGGTGGCGATGATCAGATGCTCCGCGGAGATCTTCTCCCCGTTGACCATGACGGTGTGGGGGTCCAAAACATCTCCCCAGCCCCGCACAACTTCCACTCCGTTCTGCTGGAGCAGACCCTTGACCCCTGAGTTGAGCTGCTTGACCACGCCGTCTTTGCGTTTCTGCATGGCGGCCCAGTCGATGCTCACCTTCCCCTCCACCTGCACTCCGAACTTCTCGGAGCCGAGGATGTCCTGATACACCCGGGCGCTTTTGAGCAGGGTCTTGGTGGGGATGCACCCTTCATTCAGGCACACCCCGCCCAGTTCACCGGCTTCGATCAGTACAGTCTTGGCCCCCAGCTGTGCGGCGCGGATGGCGGCCACATAGCCGCCGGGACCGCCGCCCACTATGGCAATTTTGTAGCGTGACATCTTTTTTCCCCCCTAACTCAGCAGGAGCAGGACCGGCTGCTCCAGATAGGCCCGGAGCTTGCGCATGAACCTGCCTGCGCTGCCTCCGTCAATGAAGCGGTGGTCAAAGGACAGGGTCACAGGGAGGATGTGGCGGATGGCGATCTGGTCGTCTTCGCCCACCACAGGCCTTTTGGTGATGGCACCGATTCCTAGAATCGCTGCTTCGGGATGTTTGATCACCGGTACCCCTGAAAGGGCCCCCACTGCGCCGTAGTTGGTCAGGGTAAAGGTGCCCCCCTGGATTTCCTGCAGGGAAAGGGTCCGCTCCCGGGCCTTTTCCGCCAAGCTCTGCACTTCCCTGGCCAGCCGCAGTAGTCCCTTCTGATCCGCATTCTTGATCACGGGAACCAAAAGCCCCTCGGGGGTGTCCACGGCGATGCCCAGGTTGTAGTACTTCTTCAGCACAATCTCCTCGGTCTCCGCCGAGAAGGAAGCGTTGAAAATGGGCAGTTCCTGAAGGACGAGGGCAGCTGCTTTGATGATGAAGGGCATGTAAGTGAGCTTGACGCCTTCCCGCTCAGCCCAGACCTTAGCTTCCCTTCTGAAGTTCACCAGTTCCGTGACGTCGATTTCGTCCATGACCGCGGCATGGGGAATCTCCCGCTTGGATAGGGCCATGTTCCTGGCCACCGTCTTGCCCAGGGTGGTTAAGGCCACCCGCTCTTCTCCGCCGGACGTTTGGGCCCCGGCGGGGGCTGGCGCTGGGGGCTGGATTGGGGAAGCGGGAGCTGCAGTTTCAGCCTGGCTCGCCTGGGGGGCGGGCCGTTTCTGGCCGTTGGCCGCCTTGAGGATATCTTCCTTCATCACCCGGCCCCCGGGGCCGCTGCCGACAAGGGTATTGATATCCACCCCCAGCTCCTTGGCCATCCGGCGGGCCACGGGGGTGGCCAGGGCTTTGCGCCGGGGAGGTTCCTGGGCCGCCGCCTCATGCTCGCTGCTGGTGGCCAGGACATGATCGGAGGTTTCCAGGGCACCCACCACCGCCGCGTTATCCTCCGCCACAGGTTCAGCCTGCGGGCGCGGCGCCTTGGCGCCGGCTTCACCGATCTGCACCACCACATCGCCCACGTTGATCGTATCCCCCACTTCACCAAACCTGGCCAGGATGGTGCCGTTTGCCGGTGAGGGAATCTCTGCGTTCACTTTATCCGTTTCCACGAGGAAGAGGGAGTCGCCCTCCTTAACCTCTTGGCCTACTTCCACAAACCACTTAAGAATCACACCTTCGGTAATCCCTTCCCCGATATCCGGGAATCTGAATTCCAGCACGGCTGACCCTCCTCGCCTTTAAAAGTTTGCCACCTGGCGCAGACCGGCGGCCATGCGCTGGGCATCCATGAAGTAGTGGTGTTCGCCCCGGGGCAGGGGAATGGTAATGTCAAAGCCCGCCAGGCGCAGGGGCGGCGCCTCCAGGTAGAGGAATGCCCCTTCGTTGACCAGGGCCACCAGTTCTGCTCCGGGCCCGAAGGACTTGGCCGCCTCGTGCACCACCGCAAACCTGCCGGTCTTCTTCACCGATTCCAGGATGGTCTCCCGGTCCAAAGGAGAGATGGTGCGCAGGTCGATCACTTCGGCGTCGATTCCCTCAGCCTGGAGCAGTTCAGCGGCTTTCAGCGCTTCGTGGAGGTAGGCACCCCAGCTCACCACGGTCAAATCGCTGCCGGGCTTGACCACCTTGGCTTTGCCGATGGGAATGGTGTAATCCTCCTCGGGCACTTCCTGCCGGAAGGCTCTGTAGAGCTTGGAGGGTTCCAAAAAGATCACAGGATCATCGTCCCGGATGGCCGACAGGAGCAGCCCCTTGGCATCATAGGGCGTAGAGGGCACCACCACTTTCAGGCCGGGGATGTGGCCGAAGAAGGTATCTAAGCTCTCCGAGTGATGCTCCAAAGCCTTAATGCCGCCCCCATGGGGCATGCGGATGACCATGGGCAGGTAGCGCTGGCCCCGGGTGCGGTTGCGCATCCTGGCCACATGGGAGATGATCTGGTTGAAGGCCGGGTAGACAAAGCCGGAAAACTGGATCTCCGCCACCGGCCGCAGCCCATTTAAGGCCATGCCCACCGCGGTGCCCACAATGGCCGACTCGGCCAGGGGCGTGTCGAAAACCCGCTCCTCGCCGTATTTTTTCTGCAGGCCCACGGTGGCCCTGAACACGCCTCCCTCAACCCCCACATCTTCGCCGAAGACCACCACCCGCTCATCCTGGGCCAGGGCCAGGTCCAGGGTATGGTTAATCGCGGTGATCAGGTTCATAAGGGCCATTTAGTCCACCTTCCCTTCTAGATACTGGAGATACTCCTCGTACTGCTCACGGACGTGGGCAGGCATTTCCTTGTAGGTGTACTTGAACAGATCCTCCACCCTGGGCTCGCCCTCCGCCTCAACCTGGCGGAACACCTCCAGGGCGTAAGCACCGTACTCCTCGTAAAGGGCCAGATCCTGCTCTTCGCTCCAGAGACCCTTGCTGATCAAGTAAGCCTTCATCCTGCCCAGGGGGTCCCGGGGCTTCCAGGCTTCCACTTCGCTGTCCTCCCGGTACTTGGTGGGATCATCCGACGTGGTGTGGGCGCCCAGGCGGTAGGTGTAGGCTTCGATCAGGGTCGGGCCTCCGCCGGAGCGGGCACGCTCAATGGCCTCCTTAACCGCCGCGTACATGGCGAAAAGGTCATTGCCATCCACCACCATGCCGGGGATGCCTGCGGCCACCGCCTTCTGGGCTATGGTCTTGGCTATGGTCTGCTTGGTCCTGGGCACGGAGATGGCATACTGGTTGTTCTGGACGATAAAGACAACGGGAGCATTGAACACCCCGGCGAAGTTCAGCGCCTCGTTGAAATCGCCGGTGGAAGTCCCGCCATCGCCGATATATGCTACGGTTACGTCGTTTTCACCTTTGATCTTGGAAGCCATGGCCACCCCCACTGCATGATGCAGCTGGGTCCCGATGGGCACGGCGATGGGCAGTACCCTCACTCCTTCTGGAAAATGGCTGCCGTACTCGTTGCCGTACCAGTAGAGGTAGACGGTCTTCAGGGGAACTCCCCTGTAGAGCCAAGCACCAAGTTCCCTAAAGGCCGGAACCAGCCAGTCGTTTTTCGCCATGGCCGCGGCCGGCCCCACCTGGGCCGCTTCCTGCCCAGTGTTGGGGGCATAGGTGAGCATGCGCCCCTGCCTCTGCAGCTGCAGCGCCTTGTCATCCGCGGCTCTGGTGAGCACCATGGTCTTGTACAGTTCCAGCCACTCTGCGTCGGAGAGGGCGGGCATCAGTTCCGGTTCTTTCACGACTCCATTCTCATCCAGGATCTGCAGCATCCGCCCGGAGAGGGCATCGTAGTCCCGGATCAGCTGAGCGGTATATTCTTGAATCAACACAGCAACCCCACCTTTCCGGCTTAATTTATTAGTTGGTCGCTTAGTTTTAGCATAGCAGATGTGAGAATGGTTTTCAATCTCATTCAGCCAGGAAAGCCCTTCTTTACAATTTCTTTCCAAATACAGCAGGAAAAGGCTTGGACAGGCGCGCAAACACCCCCAAAACGGGGGTGCCGCCAGCGTCTAGATCTGAATCGTATGTAGATCCAACTCATTCCGGTATTTCCTGGTGATCCAGGGTGAACTCGATGATCAAATATCCATCGTGATTGTCGTATTTGAAAGTATACACTTTGCCGTTGAACTCCCGTTTGATCTGGGCCTTGGGGTTCTCCCTGACCAGCGCTGCGCGGGTATAGATGGTCCTTTTCTCCGCGTTGGTCAGAGATTCATCATCGAGTTCCTGGTAGATTTGGTTTATGGTGCGGTCGTTGTAGCCCATGACCACCACTTCCTCCGCGGCCGCATCAAACTCCTCCCTGCTGATCTCCCCCTCGAAGAACTTGTAAACGAACTGGACAGCATGCTCATAAACCGCCAGGTTGCAGGGGGAGTTCTCCCAACCATACCCCCTGTCGCCGAATTTCACCGGGAGCCTAATGGTCATGACGTTGTCCGCCAGCCTAGGTATCTTCACAGAGTGCACCATAGAGTATTTCTGCAGCTGGGGATCGACTAGGCAAGAATACAGCCCCGGCGCTACCCGGGCCCACCTCTGCCCTTGGGCGAAGGTCACATCGCCCATGGGAAACTCGTGGATGGTATTGTGCTTGTACTCGTCCGTTTTGTAGAATTCTATCCACTCCCCTTCGCTGAACTGGACGATTTTCTCCCGGCTCTGCTGCAGCGCTTTGACGGAGAACTCATCGTTTCTGGCGGCGGCGTTGGCGATGGACTCATCAAAGGCCGCCAGGATCGTGGCCCGCCAGCCTTCGCCAACCTCAGCCAGAACCTCATCCCTGATCTCCCTCAGCCTCTGCAGCAGGTACATCTTTTTCCGGCCGTACCGCTTGATCTCCTCGTAGCGCTCCTGCCCGGATGTGGCCTGGGGGATCGGCCGGAAACCATCCGCAGAGCCTCCGCCGGAACATCCCGCAAGTAAGCCGGAGAGAATGAGCAGCACCGGGAGGCAAAGTCCCGCTCCTCTTTTGGTCAAATCCTCCCATCTCCTCTCCCATGCCTTGCTGCCCACATTCCACGCCTGGAAAAAATACCCTTTATTTATCCCACCCAAACGGCAGACAACAAAAAAGCCCCGGGTTTAACCCAGGGCCCTGCGCCGCGCCAAGGTGCGCAGCTGCCGCAGGAAGTTAGGCCGGCGAACTGGCTGCGGTGTTTTCTTTTTGATCTGGTTT
The DNA here is from genome assembly GCF_041936445.1 of Candidatus Darwinibacter acetoxidans. Lineage (NCBI taxonomy): Bacteria > Bacillati > Bacillota > Clostridia > Candidatus Darwinibacteriales > Candidatus Darwinibacteriaceae > Candidatus Darwinibacter > Candidatus Darwinibacter acetoxidans. Next base: position 27,754 of record NZ_JBHGXH010000197.1, read on the forward strand.
TCCAGGAGGTAGTGGAAATAGGGGCTGTTTTTCTCAGGGTAGCTTTGGGGAGTGCGCACCAGCCTGAAGAGCTGGTCCCGGTTGGCCGCCTCACCCGGCCTGAGCCCCCGTTCCCTAAACAGCCGCACGGCCACCTCGTAGCCCCGTTCGATCATCTCGGGAATATACTCCACCTCAAAGGTCCCGATGTTGTAGATCAATGGATTGATGGTGATCAGCCTGCTGCGCACCAGCGCCCGATCCTGCAGCCGGTCTTTATACTGCGCCCAGATCATGATATCCAAAGACTGGCTCAAGATCTCCAGGGGGCCTTCCGCCAGAATCGAATCCCGGCGCATGCCCGCATAACCCATGTTCACTCCCAGAACCCGCCCGGCGCCGCCCAGGCGCACGGCAACGTTCAAGGGATAGCCGTCCCTCAGCCCGCCATCCACGTAGCAGTCCTCGTCCTGGGCAAAGGCCGCGGGGACAAACACCCCGGGGATGCTGATGCTGGCCCGCACCGCTTGGGCAATGGTGAGATCATCCCGCAGGAGATATCCCCCGTATTCCCCGTTGTCATCGGGAGTTAAGCCTAAAGCTCGGTAGTCGCAAAACACGGTGGGCTGCCCGTTATTGAGGTTCACCGCGGGGATCAACAGCTGACACTTCTTAAGGTCCTGGAACCGCCCTATAGGCAGGCTCTGGGCAATGATCTGCTCCAGGGACCGGCCCCGGACAATCCCCGTGAGCCTGCGGAAATCCCAGGTCAGCAGGGCTAACACCGCGCCGGGCCAGTTCAAATCCACAATTCTGCCCTGGGCCCTGCTGTATTCCTGAAACAAACCCTCTAGTTCCCCGGCGCTGAGCCCCGCGGCATAGAGGGCCGCGACGATGGAACCGCCGGAAGTGCCCACCACCAGATCGGGCTCTAGATCGTATTCTTCCACTGCCTGCAGCACACCTACCTGGGCAGCGGCGCGCACGCTGCCTCCGGAAAGAACCAGTGCTAGTTTCTCGCTCAACTTGCAGCCTCCTTCACAGCCTAAGTTTGCTTGAGATTTGGGGAAGCAGGCTCGGCACAGATCAGGGGAAAAGGACTAGCAGAACTTGGTCAACATAGTGTATGTACCAGACCTCCGCCCGGTCCCTATAATGCAATTCCAAACATTCTGTCAATTTTGGCCCTAAAAGGACCCGCCCTGCGGGCCTAAAAGCCTAAAAGGTTGTGCTGGTAAACACCGCGGGACGGGGCATGAGGCTGATGCGGTCCAGGGGCCAGTAGCGCCAGATAGCGCGCCCGATGATCAGCTCCCTGGGCAGAAATCCCACCCGGCTGAAACGGCTGTCTTCGCTGTTGTTGCGGTTATCGCCCAGGACGAAATAAGTACCCTCGGGAACGATCTGGGGAGCGAACCCGATGCGGGCCGGCGCCAAGGTGTAATCCTCCTCTATGGGCTGGTCGTTGATGTAGACCACACCTTGAATGATGGCCACTTTGTCACCGGGCAGGCCGATCACGCGCTTGACGAACTGCTCGCTGGGATTGGACGGGTTCTTGAAGACGATGATCTCGCCCCGGGAAGGCTCGACAAAGCGGTAAGAGATCTTATCAACCAGAAGCCTCTCTCCGTGATGCAGCGTGGGCAGCATGGAATCCCCGTTCACGGTGTAGGCTCTAGCAATGAAGATCATGATGAAGGCGGCTATGATAATTGCGGAACCCAGGGTTTCCACAAGTTCGCGCAGCTGGCTTTTTGGTTTTCTGTGGACTACTGGTTTCAACCCGTTTACCTCCAAGGCTGTAGCTGAATGCATCCATATGAGAGTTCCACGTTGCGGGGGTAAATCCTGCCTAGTTTCCCCCACTGGACCCTGGAAACGGAATCCAGTTCAAAGTTCCCAAAAACAGGACTGGCGCACTTGCTTGTACAGCCGCACTGATTCCTGGAAGAGCCGCTTGTCCCGCTTGTCCAGGGCCTCATCGATGCGGGCCTTGAGGGCAATACCCCAAAGGACCAACTCCGCCTGCTCCCTAAGGAAGGAGGCAAAGCCCGCAGCCAGCTCCGGAGGGACGGCCTCGTTGGGCACGGCAACTTCGGCATACCAATCGGGCGTGTCCCCATGGAAGACAAGCTGCACATGGAGGAGCCCGCAGTAGCTCTGCAGGGCTTCCCAGGCCTGCGCAGGGTCGGTAAGGCAGAGTTCTGTGGTCTTCTGGGTTTTGCGCAGAAGCCCGCCATTTACCAGGATCAGCTGCTCCGACTCGCTGCCCAGGCTCAGTTCAAAGGGTATTTCCTCACTGCCCAACTGCGAGACCACCATGGTGTTGGGCAGGTAATCCCTGGTGGTGACAAAAACCAGCCGCTGAAGCTGGGCTGGCTCCGCCCAGATCCTGGCCAGCAGCTTCCGGCAGCCCTCGTCTTTCAGGGGAGCTTCGCAAAAACGGCGCAGCGCATATTCTTTGTGAATGACCATCTCGCCCCTCCTTGCAGAGAAGATCACTACACTATATGCGCGCGCCGCCTAAGAATGCAGGTGCAGGGTGAGCCCGTCATAGGCCAGGTGAATTCCCGGGGGAAGGCTGCTGCTCACCTTGCTGTGTTCCAGGAGATGGGAAATGTGGGTGAAATAGGTTTGTTTGGGCTGAAGCTCTCTGACCAAGGCCAGGGCCTGGTCCAGATGCATGTGGGCAGGGTGGGGGTTGAAGCCCACCACACCCAGGATCAGAAGATCCAGATCCCGCAGAAGTTCCAGTGATTCAGGGGGGATGCGGCTGCAGTCGGTGATGTAAGCTAGCTTCCCGATGCGGTAGCCCAAAATGGGCAGGGCATCGTGGAAGATGGGAATGGGCTCCACCAGGACATTCCCCACCTGGAAGGGCCCTTCCACCACGATGGTTTCGATCCAAGCCCGGTCCTCGTGGCGCTTTTTTTGGCGGAAGATATAGGCAAAGACTTCCCGCAGCTCAGCAATGGTGGGGGCGTTGCCGTACACGGGAACGTGCTTGTTGGTCAGGCGGCTGAAGACCCGCAGATCATCGAAGCCAAAGACGTGATCCGCGTGGCAGTGGGTGTAGAGCACCGCATCAACCTGGCGCAGACCTGCCTGCAGGGCCTGCAGGCGGAACTCGGTGGCGGTGTCAATCAAAAGGCTCGTCCCCTTCCAGCGCAGCCACAGGGAACTGCGGGTGCGCTTGTTTTTGGGATCCTGACTGGTACACACAGGGCAGGTGCAGGTTAAGACGGGGACGCCGTAGGATGTGCCGGTACCCAGGAAGGTGATCTGCATATTACCATCCTTTCCCTCCTTGACCAGAACGCTTGTTCTGTATTATAATTTAGGCGAACAGATGTTCCGGAGGAGGAGTGTCATGATCGTTTACTGTGGCTTGCGCCACTTTTATATTCGCCATTTTCAGCCGCCTGCGGAAGCGCAGGACGCATACTTTATTCTAACACACAAAAGGAAGGTCTGGGACTTCTCCCCTGAACTGAAAGACCACGGCTTCTCCATCCACAGCAGCAGCCAGAGGGTCCTGCAGCTGGATAAACCGGTGCTCACCTTCGCCATCGAGCTGGCTGATTTCCTGCCCGCTGCCCACGGCTGGCATGAGTTTTCCCGTCAGTACACCGACGAACTGGAGGTGGAATATCCCCACGCCTGGTATCTGCGCTTTGCCCAGCCAGCCATTTTCCAGCAGTTCCTCCTGGATTTTGGGGAAAAGCTGCGCCAGGAAAACTGCGAGGGCATTTGGGGCGCGGGGCAGAGCAAACTGGTGGCGAAACTAGCCGCGCACAACCTCAGCGGCTGGGAGCGGGTGGTTCCCGCGGAGCAGACAGCGAGCTTTCTGCAGCGCATCCCCCTGCACCGCCTGCCCCTGGACGAACTGGACGCCTTGGAAAAGCTGGGCGTCAAGACCGTGGGCCAGCTGGCGGAAATACCCCTGGCGGAGCTGGGCAGCCAGTTCGGCCCCAGGGCCCAGATCCTGCAGCAGCTGGGCCGGGGTGAAGATCTGGTCCCCTTCCAGGCCCAGCAGATCCAAAAATGCAGCTGGTCCCTGGACTGCACCACCCTGGAAGGATTTCTGCGGCCCCTGCTCCCCCACGAGCTCCGGCCCTATCTGCAGCGGGGTATGGAAGAGCTCGCGGCCGCCCTAAGGGAGCAGCACAAGGTCGCGGGCCAGCTGCAGCTGACAGCCCAGCTGGCCCAAGGTCCGCCCCTGGAAAAAAGCCGTCTCTTTAAAGAGGCTTCGGCCGATGCCGGGCTGTTCCTGCGGGCTGTGGAGAGCCTGCTGCCGGCGGAGCCCCTGGCCCAGCTCACGGTGGTACTCAGCAGGTTAGAGCCCTCCGCGGCCGCGCAGCTGAGCATGTTTTGGGAACCGCAGGCGCCCAGGCCCCTGGAGGAAGAGCTGGCGCCCCTCACCCAGAGAGGGGTAGAGCTTCCCCGCCGGGAGCGGCTGCTGCTGCTCTGGAGGGAGTGCTTCACATGAGCAAACTGGTCAACCAGCCCATTGAGCTTAAGTTTAGAGGGAGTTTTCCCGCGGCCTTCCACTTCGGCCGGGAGTTTAAAATCAAGTACATCTTAAACCACTGGCGGGAAGGGGGCCAGTGGTGGCTGGATGAACCGGAGCTCTTCGTCTATGAAGTGCTCACCGACAAATGCCGCTGTGAGCTGCATTTTCTACCCGAACTGGAGCAGTGGATTCTCTACCGCTTGACCGATTAAGGGAGGGGTCAGCATGTTTGTGCACCTGCATGTCCATTCTCCCTATTCTTTTCTCGACGGTGCCTCCTCGCTGGAGGCACTGCTGCACCAAGCGGACCAGTGGGAAATGCCGGCCCTGGCCATAACGGATCACAGCAATGTCAGTGCCGCGGTGGAATTCCACAAGCTCGCCCAAGGGCTTGGCATCAAGCCCATCCAAGGGGCGGAGATCACCACCGAAGACGGGACCCACCTGACGCTGCTCGCGGAAAACAGCACCGGCTACCAGTCCCTGTGCCGGCTGATCACCGCGGGCTTCGCCCGGGGCTCCCGGCACCAATGCCTGGTGCCCTGGGAGGCCCTGCGGGAAAATGCCCGGGGGCTGATTGCCCTCAGCGGCTGCCACCATTCAGGCACCGCCCAAGCCCTGCTGCGCCGGGACTACGCCCAGGCCAAGCTAGAGGTCCTGCGCCTGCTGGAGATCTTCGGTCCCGGGCAGGTTTACCTGGAAATGATCCAAAACTACCTGCCCTTCAGTAAACGCCTCTTGGAGGGGATAGCCAAGCTCCACGGAGATCTGCGGGTGCCGCTTGTGGCCACCAACAATGTCCACTACCTGCGCAAGGAAGATTTCCCCATCCACGATCTGCTGGTCTGCGTGCGCACCCAGACCACCGTGCACCAACTCCACCCCGAGCGCCCCTTCAACGGGGAGAACTACTTGGCCGCACCGGAAGAGATGCGAAGGCGCTTTGCCGCCTTCCCAGAAGCTGTGGAAAACACGCTGGAGATCGCCGAGCGCTGCAGCCCAGCCCTGGATCTGACGGAAAATCTCTTCCCTCGCTATTTCCCGGGGGAAGAGCCGGAAAAGGCCAGCCAGTTTCTGCGGGAACTCACCTGGCAGGGGGCCAGAAGGCGCTACGGTACCATCACCCCTGCCCTCAGGGAGCGCATCGAGCACGAGCTCAACATCATCCAGCAGCTGGATGCCGCCGATTATTTTCTAGCCGTGTGGGATCTGGTACAGTACGCTCAAAAACACGGCATTCGCTATGCGGGGCGGGGCTCCGCCGCGGATTCGGTGGTGGTCTACTGCCTGGGCATCACCAATGTGGACGCCTTTGCCAGGGGGCTGCTCTTCGAACGCTTCTTAAGCCTGGAGCGGGCCCAGAAACCCGATATCGACATCGATTTCGACGCCCGCTACCGGGACCAGGTGGCCGATTATGTGTACCGGCGCTACGGGCCGGAAAAAGTGGCCTCGGTCTGCACCTTCCACACCTATCACGCCCGCTCCGCCCTGCGGGATCTGGGCAAGGCTTTAGGCTGCAGCCAGGCGGAGCTGAAGCGGCTGACCAAAAACATCACCAGCGTCCCCGCGGACGGCATCCGCGCCCTCCTGCACAGGCTGCCTGAATTGAAGCACCATCCCCTGCATGGGGAAAAATACGCCAGGCTTTTAGATTACTGCGCGGCCATCAATGCCTTCCCCCGGCAGATGGGCACCCACCTGGGGGGCTTGGTGGTGAGCGGTGAACCTTTAACCAAGGTCACTCCCCTGCAGCCTTCAGCCAAGGGAGTGCTCATCACCCAGTTTGACAAAAACACCATTGAAGACCTGGGCCTGATCAAAATTGACCTCCTTTCCCTGCGCACCCTCTCCGCGGTTTCCGACACCGTGCAGGAGCTGGGCCCCAGGCTCAACTACAACGAGATCCCCCTTGATGATGGGGCTACCTTCGCCAGGCTGCAGAGGGGCGATACGGTGGGCATCTTCCAGCTGGAAAGCCCGGCCCAAAGGAGCCTGCAGTCCCGTTTGAAAGCAGATCGCTTTGAAGATATTGTGGCCAGCGTGGCCCTAATCCGGCCCGGGCCCATCAAGGGGAACATGGTGGATCCTTTCATCGCCCGCCGTCAAGGCAAAGAGCAGGTGACCTACATCCATCCCCAGCTGGAGAAAATCCTGGCGCCCACCTATGGGGTGGTCCTCTACCAGGAGCAGGTGATTGAAATCGCCACGGAGATCGCCGGTTTTACCCCGGGGGAAGCGGATCGCCTGCGCAAGGCCATGACTAAGTTCCGCTCCCAGGCGGAAATGGAAGCCATCGGCCGGGAGTTCATTCAAAAGGCCCTGGCCCGGGGGGTGGAGCGGCAGACCGCGGAAACCATCTTCTCCTATATTGTGGGCTATGCGGGCTACGGTTTCTGTGAAGCCCATGCCGCGGCCTTCGCGGACACGGCCTACCGCACCGCCTACCTTTTGGAGCACTTCCCTGCCCAGTTCTACGCGGCGCTCCTCAATGCGCAGCCCATGGGCTTTTATCCCCCCAACACCTTGTGCGTGCAGGCCCGCAGCCGGGGGATCACCATCCTGCCCCTGCACATCAACGAAAGCGCTGCCCAGTTCACCGCGGGTGACAACAACATCCGTATCGGCCTGAAGCAGGTGGCGGGCATGGAAGCAGCCTGCCTGGAGTCCATTTTGGAAGAGCGGGAGAAGAGCAAATTCAGCTCCCTGCAGGACTTTGTCTACCGCACCAAGGTGAAAAAGGATGTGGCGGAAAACCTGATCCTGGGGGGAGCCTTTGACTGGTTCTCCCCCAACCGCCGGGCGCTTTTGTGGAAGCTGCCCCACTACTACCAAAGCAAAGGGGGAAGCCTTTTCCTGGAAACTTCCCCTGCCTGCAGCCAGATTCCCGATTTTTCCCCCTTCGAGCGCTGGCTCAAGGAGTATGCAGTCCTTCGCCTCACCGCCCAGGGGCATATCATGGATTTCTTCCGCCCGCAGCTGCCCAAAACGGTGCTCACCAGCAGAGAAGTGGCGGCGCGCCGGGAGGGACCTGCGCAGATGGCGGGCTTGGTGATCCGGCCCCACCGGCCCCCCACCCGCAGCGGCCGGACGGTTGTCTTCCTGACTTTGGAAGACGAGTACGGGCTGGTGGATGTCACCGTCTTTGAAGATGTGTACAGAAAGTACGGTAGGGTTTTGTACAGCGAACCTCTGCTTTTAGTCACAGGTACCATCTCCCGGCGGGATGAAGCGGAGCTGGCCAGCATCATCGCCACCGGCATTACAGCCCTGCGTTAAAAATACTGGGGGGAGCTCACCTGGACGATCTGCTCCTCTTCGCCCGTTGCGGCATTGAGGTAGATCAGGTAGTAGTCGTCTTTGTAGCGCACGCCCAGCCTCCTGGTGAGCACTTCCCCCTCCTCCGCGGTGGGGATCAGCGCAAGTTTTTCCTGGAGCACTTCCAGGCCATCCCTGAGCTTGCCCTCCACCACCTCCCCCCTCTTCAGGGGCTCTTCGCTCCCTTCCCGCCGGCTCTGGGCTGTGTAGAAGGAGGTGCCCCAAAAGCCCAGGATGCTCCCGTCCGCGGCACTGACCTGAACCTTCACCGGCTCGGCATAGCGCAGGATGCCTTCCCGCTCAGGTACAAAGGTCAAAGTGGCCCTGTTCTGCAGCACCTGCACATCGGTGATCTGCAGGGGAGGAAAACCCCGCTCCTCCAGAAATGCCCGGCCCGCTTCCACCATCTCCTGGGTAGAAAGCCGGCGGGAGTCCACCTCCGCCGAGTCCATCATCCAGAGCACCAGGCCGCCCCTTTGGGAAACCTCCACAACAATGCGGCCCCGCTCATCCTTGGCCTCCACCGTGTAGGTGGGGATCTGCCCCTTGGACTCGCCGGTCACCTGAAAGTGGAGCCCATCCCGACGGCAAAAACTTCGCGCGGCCTCCACAGCCTGCTCCGGCTCGATGCTCTCCCCAGTGATTTCCCCCCTTGTGAGGGGTACCCGCTCAGCCCAGGAGGCATCCAGCTCCCCCAGGCCCGCATTGATCGCGGTAAAGGCCTGAAGCAGCTGGGGTACAGTTGCTTTAGCAGCGAAGTACTCCTGCCAAGAAACCCAGGGAAATTCCTGCTGCTTATCCAGGAGCAGGCTGCCCAGTTCCCCGCTGACATACTGTACCTGCCCGTAGAGCTCCTCCAACACCTGGGGATCCGCTTCTTCCTGGACGAAATAATAGGTCTGCTCGTAAACCGCGGCCAACAGCCCGCACAGGCCCTCCAGGTCGATTTCTCCCAGGGGCAGTTCTCCCAGATTGCTCTGGGCGGCGTAGACCAGGCGCCGCAGGTTGGAGCCGATCAGGCCCCGCTGCTTGCTGCTCACCGCCAGGCGGGCCCGCCCCAGTTCCCCGGCGAGCTGCTGGAAGTGGGTGGCCAGCTCGCCTAAAGCCCTGCGGTAAGCGGCTTCCACCTGGGCTTGATAGGTGCGGTTCAGGTAGTACTGCCCCGCGGCAAACCCCACACCCAGAAGGAGCAGGGCGAAGATTATTGCTGTGAGCTTTCTGCGCAGGGTTCCGGCCATGTCACCGCCCCTCAGCTGGCAAAGACGTGTTTGCCGATGGTTTTCAGCACAGGGCGCTGGCGGATCCAGGCACTCCGTGTTTTGTTGGGGTTGTAGAAGTAGAGGGCTCCCCCCGTGGGGTCCCAGCCGTTGAGTGCGGCGTGGGCAGCCTGCAGGGCCGAGTCATTGGCAGGTTTGTTGACGGTGCCGTTGGCCACCACTGAAAAGGCCAGAGGTTCGTAGACCACCCCGGGGATGGTGTTGGGAAACTCGGGGTGTTTGACCCTGTTTAGGATCACCGCAGCCACCGCCACCTGGCCGTCGAAGGGCTCCCCTTCCGCTTCTGCCCGCACCACCCGGGCCAGAAGATCCAGGTCGGTTTCGGAAAAGGTCTGCCGCCAGCTTTCCAGCTCAGCTCCCTCTTCCGGGGGAGCTTCCGGCGCAGGCACCTGCCAGCGGCTCCAGATCAGCAGGATAATCAGCAGCAGGGCCGCGGCTAACCCCAGGCTGAGCAGCCGTCTAGCAAGTTTACCCAAGGCAGTTCATCCTTTCTCACAGTAAGAAACGGCAGGATAACCCGGCCTCATCCAGAACTATTATCTGGATGCACTTCGGTCCCTTAAGGAGGATGTTTTGATGCATTTATCCAGTTTGGCTGTGCGCCGCCCAGTGGCGGTCACTGTTTTTGTTATTATTGCCCTCATCTTCGGAGTTATTTCCCTCCAGAGAATTGGCATCGACCTGCTGCCGGATATGAACTTCCCCTATGCGGTGGTGGTCACCATCTATCCGGGCGGAGCAGCCCAGACCGTGGAGCAGAATATCACCATCCCCTTGGAGGGGGCGCTTTCGGGCATCAACGGCCTCCGGCGCATGGATTCCTACAGCCTGGAGAACGTTTCCGCTGTCCTGCTCCAGTTTGAGTGGGGCACAGACATGCTCACCGCCCTGGATGCGGTGCGCAACAACATGGCCCAGGCAGCCCTAACCCTGCCCGATGGCGCCCAGACCCCCGTGGTGGTGCAGATCAACCCCAACGACTTCCCCTTGATGCTGGTGGGCGTAACCTCCCAGGGCCTTTCCCCTGTTGAGCTGTCGGAAGAGCTGGAAAAGCTCCGGCCGCAGCTGGAGCAGATCTCCGGTGTGGCCCAGGTGAGCCTGCTGGGCACCGCCAGCGAAGAGATCCAGGTGCTCTTTGATCCCGACCACCTCAATGAACTGGGTCTAACCCCGGTGATTCTGCAGCAGCTGATCTCGTACCAGAATATCGTGGTGCCCGGCGGAGCAGTGACCGCGGACGGCGTGCGCTACATCACCCGGGCGGGCAGTATGATCAACAGTATCGAAGAGCTGGAAAACATCATTGTCGGTATGAAGCAGGGCAGCGGCATCCTGGGTCTGGGAGGCTTGGTTCCTTCCTTGATTTACCTGAGCGATGTGGCCGAAGTTTCCACGCGGGTGGCACCCCGGGAAGGCATCACCCGCTACAACGGGCAGGATACCGTGCTCATCCAAGTGATGCGCCAGAGCGGGGCGAACACGGTCCGGGTGGCCGAAAGGGTCAAGGACACCCTCAGGAAGATAGAGGCGGAATACCCGCATCTAGAGTTTACGACCATCACCGATCAATCGCTGTTCATCAGCCAGAGCATCAGCTCCCTGGCTTCCAGCGGCATGATCGGCGCGCTTTTGGCCGTGGCGGTACTCCTCTTCTTCCTGCGGAATATCTCCAGTATTGTCATTATCGCCTTGTCCATTCCCGTCTCCGTCATCGCCAGCTTTGTCCTGATCTACCTCTCCAACCTTTCCCTCAACCTCATGACCCTGGGCGGGCTGGCTCTGGGTGTGGGCATGCTGGTGGACTCATCCATCGTGGTTTTGGAGAACATCTACAGGCACCTCACGGAAGGGCGGGATCGCCTGGCGGCCTCCCGGGACGGCGCGGGTGAACTGGCCAGTGCTCTTTTGGCTTCCACCCTCACCAACGTGGTGGTGTTCCTACCGGTGATTATCCTGGAAAGCCTGGCCGGACAGCTGCTCAGGGAGTTCGGCCTGTCCATCTCCTTTGCCCTCACCGCTTCCTTCTTGGTCGCTTTGACGGTGGTGCCGGCCTTGACATCCAAGCTGCTTAGGGCAGGGCGAGCCATGAAACCCCAGGGCCAGTCCTTCGCGGGCAGGGCCCGGGCCGTCTATGCCCGGCTTTTGGAAAAGGTCCTGGCCCGCAAGGGCTACACATTCGCCCTGGTGATCATCCTCCTGGCGGTGGCCCTGGCGGTCTATCCCCTGCTGAATCAGGAGTTTCTACCCAGTTTTGACGAAGGTTTCTTAGGGGTACAGGCTATGCTCCCGGCTGGTCTGCCCCTGGAGAGGGTGCGGGAGAAGATCATGGCCATCGAAACAGACCTTCTGGCCATTCCTGAGGTGGCGGCTGTGGCCGTGCAGGCGGGCGACCAGGGCGAACTGGATGTGGTCAGCCTGGTCCGGGGAACGGACGCCAGTGCCGCCCAGTTTTTCCTGACCCTCGTCCCCCATGACCAGCGCCAGCGCAAGGCCCGGGAGCTTACAGATGAAATCCAGGAAATCACGGCCAGGCACGGAGTTCTGCGGACCAATATTTCCGACAGTTCGCTGTTCGGCTCCACGGCCAGCACCCTGTTGACGCCCAATCTATCCGTTGAGATCCGCGGCGAGGATTGGGACGTCTTAGTCGAACTGGCCCAGGAACTCAAAGGCAGACTCCAGCAGATCGGCGGTTTCCGGGACGTGCAGGACACCACCTTCCGGCCGGCCCAGGAGCTGTTCCTCAACGTGGACACCTCCCGGAGCATCCTGGGAGGCTTCACCGCCGGACAGGTGGGGCTGGGTATGCGTTATGCCACAGCGGGGCTGGTGGCCACCGATATCCAGATTGGAAAACGGAGCCTGCCGGTTGTGCTCAGACCCAACTCGTCCATTGACTCGGTGGATGACCTGCTCAACACCAAAATCACCTCGCCCGTGACCATCGCCGGCCTGGGTGAAAACCCCATCGTGCTCAAGGAAGTGGTGCAGCCGGAGACGATCACCACCGACGCGGTGGCGCAGCGCACCGACCGCCTGCCGGTGATCTACGTAACCGGCATTTTGGGCGATCTGTCCCTGACCGAAGCTGTGCGCAAGAGCGAAGAGATCATTGCCACCATGAACATTCCTCCTGGATACCACATCAGGGTAGGCGGCCTGCAGGATGTGATATCCGAATCCATAGGCGAACTGACCCTGGCCCTAATTTTAGCTGTGGCCTTGGTTTACCTGGTCATGGCCGCGCAGTTTGAATCGTTCCTCCAGCCCTTCATCATCATGTTCACCATCCCCCTGGCCCTGATCGGTGCCCTGGCCGGCTTGTGGGCAGTGGGCGGCAGCCTGGGCATCATGTCCATCATCGGTATGATTGCCCTGGCGGGGATTGTGGTGAACAACGCCATCGTGCTGGTGGATTACATCAACCTTAGGCGCCGGCAGAACCCCGAGCTTCCCGTGCGGGAGGCCATCCTCGAGGCCTGCCAGGTGCGCCTGCGGCCGATCCTCATGACCGCGATCACCACCATTTTCGGCCTGCTGCCGGTGGCCATCGGTTTTGGTGTGGGTGCAGAATTCCAGAGGCCCCTGGCCGCAACCATCATGGGCGGCATGGTCTCTTCCACCCTCCTGACCTTGTTCGTTATCCCCACCGTCTACGAGTTCTTCGCCAACCTGGAACGCAAGCCCAAAAAGCAGGCACAGCACCAGGCGGTATAAGCTCTATAGGGCGCCCTCGGATCTTCCACCCCTGCATGAACCCTCGACCTAAAGGATGCAACGCACACATTCAAAAGCCCAACGTGTTCCCACGTTGGGCTTTCGGCTGTCTGTGATTTGTACCTTTCCGCTCCCCATGGGCGTCACGTTCCGACGTTTCGCCCAAAGCCTGCTTGCCCGGGGATGCCAAGATCCGATCCGCTGGCAGACTAGTCCCCCTTACTTCTTCTACCGGAATATGATGGTTTAAAAGAACATCATGTTCGTACGTATCGTCAAAGCGAAAGACAAGAAGTATGCTCAAGTCGTAGAGTCTTTCCGAAATGGGAAGCAGGTCAGCCATAGAGTTCTTTGGTCGTTAGG
>NZ_JBHGXH010000198.1:0-1798 GCF_041936445.1 Candidatus Darwinibacter acetoxidans
AGGACCTGGTCGACCGCCTCGGCATCGACCCCGGTGACGTCCAGAGCACGGCGATGGGACAGTCCGGCTGTGATCTCTACCTCTCGCCGGCGGCCCGGGTACAGTTCCCCTTCGGCATCGAGTGCAAAGCGCAGGAACGGATCGCCTTGCCGGAGTGGTGGAAACAATGCACCCGAAACGCGGCAGCAGAGGGTCTCGCCCCTCACCTCATCCTGAAGCAGAGCCGGCGGGAGCCGCTTGCCGTGCTCCGGTGGAGCGACCTCCTCGCGCTGCTCCGGCACGATCACCGATGGGAGAACCTCGCGGAAGGGTTGACGGGGGGTCGGGTATGACACTGGAGATCGACCGGATTTACTGCGGCGATTGCCTCGACCTCATGCGCGAGATCCCCGATCAGAGCGTGGATCTGGTTCTCACCGACCCGCCGTATGGGGTGACCCAAAACCGATGGGACGTGCCTGTGCCGTTTGAGGATCTTTGGGCGGCACTCGGCAGGGTCGTCAAGGATCGCGCCCCGACGGTCATGTTCGGGATACCTCCATTTTCATCACAGGCAATCGTCTCAAATCCGAAATGGTATAGATACTCGTGGATCTGGGACAAACATCTCCCGGCCGGGTTCCTAAACGCGAACCGCGCCCCCCTCCGTCGATATGAAGTTATCTCGGTGTTCTCGAAGAAAGCACCAACATACTATCCCCAAAAGACCAGGGGGTCTCCTTATCGGAAAAGGCGTAACACCTCTGCTGGCCGGAATTACGGAGCATATGCCCCGAGCGAGACAGTCAACGAAGGGACGCGGTACCCTACGGACATTATCGACCAGTTTCACAACGCCGCGCGGAAGGGAGACCACCCGACGCAAAAACCCGTTGACCTCCTGGAATATCTGATTATGACCTACACGAGGCCCGGCGATGTCGTCCTCGACCCATTCCTCGGCAGCGGCACAACGGCGATCGCCTGCCTCCGCACCGGAAGGCACTTTATCGGCATCGAGAAGCACGAACCCTACTTCATCAAGGCTCAGGAGCGGATCGACAAGGAGCGAGCGCAGGTACGGCTCTTCGATACACTGGGAGGGGTGACAGCATGACCCGGATCATCCGCATCGAACTCTGCGACGAGTGCCCTCATGCTGCCGGCTCCCGGAGCTGCCGAGCAAGCCAGTGGTGCGATGAGGGCGGCATCCTCCGGTGTCGAAAGTTCACTGACTACCCTCTCATCCCAGACTGGTGCCCGCTGGAGCTGGCCGGCCCGGACTGGCGGCCGCCCGCGACCTCCTCCGTATAAAGTAGTATTATTACTAAAACCACTAAAACAGATATCTTTATCTATTCTGGGCCCCCATATACTCCCTAAGCCAAATCGGAGGCTCCGACATGTCAAGACTGGCAACATTCCTGATCGCGGTCCTCGACGCGATCCGCGCACTTTTCTCCCCTACATCGCCTCCCGATCCTCTCGCCCCGCGCGATCCCGGCACCCCTGCCGCATCCCGGCCCCGCGCGCTCTCGCCGACCGTCCGCGCCTTCATCCTCGACGGCCACACTCCGCAGGATCGGGCGGTGCTCGAACAACAGATCAACTACTACGAAGCCGCCGGGCGGACCTCCTACACGCTCTGGTATCCTGGCGGTTACTACCTCGTCAAGGACGGGCAGGTCGTCGGTTCCGGGAGGGGTGAGGAGTGATCGAGGGCCTCCCCGACCTCGCCCCGATCGCCGCACCGCTCGTGACGCTCGCGATCGGTTATCTCGCAGGGAGCCTCGTCTACCGCAGGGTTAAGGCGGCCTTC
>NZ_JBHGXH010000199.1:0-11523 GCF_041936445.1 Candidatus Darwinibacter acetoxidans
TAAACGGCATATCTGCATGGGAAGCGGTGGAAAGTCTGGCACGAGCAGGATAAACCAAGCCGAGCGAGGAACAGAAACCCTTCGTTGAGTCAGAGAGAAGACGAGCGAAAATCCGTTTCATTTAGAGTTGCATTTCTGCCTTTGTGGGAAAGTGAATTTTTTAACTTGACGCTCAATACCCAGTACGCTATACTGAACTTGAAAACTGCATAACGAAATTCTTCGGGGCAGGGTGAGATTCCCGACCGGCGGTGAAAGTCCGCGAGCGATCGGCAGAGGATCGTTGATTCGGTGAAATTCCGAAACCGACAGTATAGTCTGGATGGGAGAAGAATGCAGGTAACATGGGGTTGTTACCTTCACTGCAACCTGAAGAATTTCGGGTTGCTTTTTTCGTGGAAAAAATCACGAAGTGAGGGATGACCATGATCCACAATGCTAGCCAGACCAGGGGCAGTCTGTTTGCCACCAGCGCCATGGTGAAAATGGGGATGCTGGCCGCGATCGGTATGGTACTTATGCTTGTTGATTTCCCGCTGCCGCTGTTTCCCAGCTTTCTGCAGATCGACCTCAGCGATGTGCCTGCGGTGATCGGCGCCTTCAGCCTCGGGCCAGCGGCGGGTGTTGTGATTGAGCTGCTCAAGAACTTGCTCAAGCTCATTGTGGGCAGCAACACAGGCGGTGTGGGCGAGCTGGCCAACTTCTTGGTGGGGGCCGGTTATGTCCTGCCTCTGGCCTTGATCTACCAAAGGTGGCCCAGCCGCTCCGGCGTGCTGTGGGGCTCGGTGACAGCCACGGTTGCGGCGGCGGTTTTTGCCGGTGTGCTTAACTACTTCATTTTCGTCCCCGCCTATGCGGCGGTGATGGGGGTACCTGTGGATGCCTTTGTGCAGGCCGCCGCCAAGGTCAATGCGGCGGTGGTGGATCTGCGAACTATGGTGGTGTTTGCCATCGTGCCCTTCAACCTGATTAAGGGTGTGATCATCGCCGTGGCTTCTCTGGTGGTCTACCGCATCCTGCGGCCCCTGTGGGAACGCTTCTAGACCCGCAGCGGTTTTTCTAGCAAGTTAATAGAGGATAAGCGGCACCCCTTGCCTATAATCAGCTAACTTCAACAAAAGGCAAGGGGTGATTTTTTGTGAAAAGGCGATCTAGCATCGCAGTTGTGCTGCTCCTTTCTCTGCTGCTCGCGGGGTGCCTGGGTGGCAGTAAAGAGTACAGCCTCTCCGGGGTTGTACAAGACGGTCTGGGCATCCCCGTGGCCGGTGTGGAGCTGAAATTGTAAGGCCCGAAGATCCCGCCGCAAGTTTTGGGCCCCACCGGGGAAGACGGCAGGTGGAGCGCCAGCGGCCTCCAGGGCACGGTAACCCTGGAAGTTTTGGACAAGGAAGGTTGGTTCTTTAAGCCCAGAACGCAGGAGTTCACCAAGGGCGCTGACAATGTGGTGATCGAGGCGGTGAAGGGAGAGCCTTTGGTCATTGTGGTTGAAGGTGAAGGCCGGGTTGAGCAGGAAGTGGTCTTCTCACCGCTCGACACCGACTACTATCCCCGCACGACGGAAGTGAAGCTCACTGCGGTGCCCGACTTCGACTGGGTCTTTCTGCGCTGGGAGGGCGATGTTCCTGAAGGCGAAGAAGAGAAGAACCCCATCACCGTGGTGATGGATGGACCTAAGGAGATCAAAGCATTCTTCGTGGAAACCATCAGTGTGAGCGTGTCTGTGGAGATGTTCCACGATTTCCCCCAGGCCTATGAACAGCTGGTGGGAGCTCCGTCTCCGGAAGGGCCGGCCAGGCTGCCGCTGGCAGATCCCACTGAGGAGTGGCGGGAGAGCGCCCGGGAGAATGAATTCATCGTCATGCTGGATCGGGTCCTCAGCAGGCAGGAGCAGGTGAGCATTCTAGAAGCGGCTGGTTACAGGGTCTTGGATACCATCGAGTGTCTGGGGGCGCATCTGGTGGTGCCCCTGGAAACGGAGCTCATGGCCTTAAGCGGGGAGGAACACCTGGAGGTTTTCCGGCAGCTCAACGGGTTTGTTGCTGCCCACCTCAACTACGACATCTCTCTCCAGGCCATCAAAACCCCCAATGATCCGTTCTATGCCCAGTATCAATGGTGGAACTACGATCAGATTCGCCTGCCCCAGGCCTGGGCGGTAACCACCGGCGACCCAGGTGTGCGCATCGCCGTGATCGACACGGGCATCGATCCAGATCACCCCGATCTGGAGGCGAAAATCGATCTGGAAAACGCCTGGGACTTCACGGAGGATAACGACATCGAGGATGGCCACGGGCACGGTACCCATGTGGCGGGAACCATCGGTGCGGCGACCAATAACGAACAGGGTGTGGCCGGCATCATGTGGGAAGTGGAATTGTTGCCCGTGAAGGTGTTTGACGCCTCGGGCCGGGGTTCCACCTGGACGGTGGTGCAGGGGATGCTCTATGCCGCCGGGCTCCTCAACGAGCAGGAGGATAAGCCCACCAATCCCAGGCCTGCCGACATTATGAACATGTCCCTGGGTGGTCCTTACACCGAGCTTCAAGAAGATGCGGTAGCCGCCATCGCTGCCCGTGGCGTGATCATGGTGGCGGCGACGGGTAACGGCGGCCGGCCCGTAATCTCCTACCCTGCAGCCTACCCCGAGGTGATCGCCGTGGGGGCCACCGCCAGCGGGCTGCATCTTCTGCCTGACCCCTATGAACCGCCCCTGGCGCCCTATTCCAACTACGGTCCCGAGGACTTCGTGGTGGCACCTGGTGGGGGAGGTTACGCCTTCGGTCTGGGTATCATGGACTTTGTGGTGAGCACGGGCGATAACGGAAGCTATTACGGCTCAAGCGGAACCTCCATGGCCGCGCCCCACGTTTCCGGGGTTATCGGCCTGATGCTGGCCAACGGGATTCCCAAGAGCCAGGTGCGGGATGTCTTAGAGCGGACCGCCATGAAGATCCACAAGTATGATAGCTACCATTTCGGGCACGGCTTGATCAACGCTTACTGGGCTGTGAATGCCGTGGAAGAGATCCGGTTGATCCAGGGCTTCAGGCAGGGGACCGAGATCAGTGCAGCGGTGGAAGAAAGGCTGCCCCTCCCGGGTCATCAGGCTCTGTTCTACCTCAAACCAGGTGAATACCAGCTCATTGCCTGGGTGGATGTGAACGGCAACGGCGTGCTGGATGCCGGCGACTACTACTCAGAAACAGAAGTTCTGGAGTTCGAGTACGGGCAGGGCTGGTCCTGGTGGCCCACGTTAAGCGAGTTCCATCCCGCTGATCTGGAGGCGGAGACTGGAGAGCTCCAGGCGCGCCTGCGCACCTACAGCTTGACCAAGGATTGATCTGTTTGGCCAAAAAGCGGGTCCAGCTCTCCTGGTGAGGGGCTGGGCCCCTTTTTGGTGGGAGGATACCGGCGGTTACCTCTTGCATTTACTTCCAGGGACCGACAGGAACGGGCAGACCTTTGCCGAAATAACGGGCAAGGGGTGATCGATGCATGCATAAACCGAGTCGCTTTGGAGCCGTGTTGGTAGTGGTTTTGTTGTTGCTGACCGGTTGTCTAGGGGGAAACAGTAAGGAATACAGTATTTCTGGAGTGGTCCAGGATGGCCTGGGCATTCCCCTGGCCCGCGTGGAGCTGAGCCTAGAAGGCGATGAGATAGCTCCCCGGGTCATCGGTCCCACGGGGGCCGATGGCAGATGGAGCGCCCACGGCCTCAAGGGCAGGGTAAACCTGGAAGTAGTGGACAAGGAAGGCTGGTATTTTAACCCCAAGAGCCAGGTATTCCACAGGGCCGCAGATGAAGTTGTTATCACCGCCGTGCGGGGCGAGCCCCTCACGATCCACATCGTTGGGGACGGCGAGGTTGAGCAGGAAGTGCTCTTCACGCCTTTGAGCACCGAGTACTATCCCCGCACTACCCGGATCAGGCTGAAGGCCGTACCGGCGCCGGATTGGCGTTTTAACGGCTGGGTGGGAGTGCCCGAAGACGTGGATCCCGAGAACCCGGTGATCGAGATCACCGTGGATGAACCGGTGGAGCTGTGGGCTGAGTTTCTACCGACGATCACAGTTAGCGTGGGAGTGGAGTTCCTCCACACTTTCCCCAAAGCCTATGAACAGCTGGTGGAAGAAGGGCAGGTCAGCCTGGGGCCCTCCTCTCAAGCTTGGGCTCAGCCGCAGGCAGCAAGTGCGGCTGCTTGGGCTGCCAGCCCTGTGGAAGGCGAGTTTATCGCCCTGCTGGATCGGTCCCTTTCCCGCGAGGAGCAGGTGCATCGGCTGGAGGAGGACGGCTACACAGTTTTGGATACCATCGAGATTTTGGGAGCACACTTGGTGCGGCCAGCGGACTCCCAACTGGGTGTGCTCAGCCAGGAAGGTCATCTCCGGGCTTTGGAGAGTGTGGCCGGTGTCCTGGCGGTGGAGCCGAACCTCCCAAGGGTCGCCCAGGCTTTCCGGGTGCCCGATGACCCCCACTACGCGGGCCATCAGTGGTGGCATTACGAGCAGATCCGCCTGCCGCAAGCCTGGGCGGTAACCACGGGAGATCGCAGCGTCCGCGTGGCCGTGCTCGATAGCGGTGTGGACACGGATCACCCGGATCTGGTGGGGCAGTTGGACTTGGAATATGCCTGGAACTTCACCTGGGAAGACTCCATAGAAGACCTTGATGGACACGGTACCCACGTGACCGGAACCATCGGTGCCAAGACCAATAACGGATTGGGCGTTGGGGGCGTTATGTGGGAAGTGGAAATCCTCCCGGCGAAGGTCTTGGCTGCTGACGAGGGAAGCAGTTGGTCTGTGGCCCAGGGTATCCTCTACGCAGCCGGGGCCCTCAATGATCAGGAAGATAAGCCGACCAATCCCAGGCCAGCGGATATCATCAACATGTCTTTAGGTGGACCTTACAGCATCCTGGAAGAGCAGGCAGTGCAGGAAGCCCATGCCCGGGGAGTGATCATGGTTGCCGCCACCGGCAATGATGGGTGGCCCGTGATCGAATATCCCGCGGGCCTTCCAGAGGTGATCGCGGTGAGTGCCACCGGCAGCGGTCTGGATCTTCTGCCTGGCCCCTATGAACCGCCTTTGGCGGAATACTCTAATTTCGGCACTGGCGATTTCGTCGTGGCTCCCGGTGGGGGAGGGGTTCCAGACATTCTGGATTATGTATTGAGCACGTTTCCGGATGGTAAGTACGCGGGATATTACGGTACGTCCATGGCGGCGCCCCACGTCACGGGCGTGATCGGCTTGATGCTGGCTAACGGCATACCCAAGAGCGAGGTGCGGGAGGTTTTGGAGCGGACCTGCATGAAGATCCACAATCGGAACTCCTACTTCTACGGCCACGGACTGGTGAACGCCTACTGGGCAGTGAACGGGGTGGAACACATCCGCTTAATCCAGGGCCTGCGAAGCGGAACTGAGATTCAGGCGGTGGTGGAAGAACTGGTGCCGCTCCCCGGTGACCAATGGACAATGGAGCTGGTTGCCGGCGAGTACCAATTGATAGCCTGGGTGGACGTGAACGGTAACGACATATTGGATGTCGGTGATTACTACTCAGAAAGCGAAGTGCTCGAATTCGACCACGGCGATGGTTGGATATGGGCTCCCGTCCTCAAGGAGGTCCATCCGGTGGATTTGCCAGACAGTGCTGCTGGGCAGGCAGCTCTGGGCAGTATGGGTCACTACCAGTTGATCAAGCAATGAGTCAGAGAGGAGATGGACCTGGCACCCCACGGGGTGCCGGGTCTTTTTTTGCTCCGGACCGCTCCTGCCTTTTTTCGGAAGGTAAAGATGTGGATTTCTCGAAAGATAGTACAACAACGAAAAACGACTCGGGAGGCAGCCGCTATGCCGCGCATCTACGGACGCCAAGTGATGCTGAGGGAATACCGGGAAAGCGACTTTGAGCATATCCGCGCTTGGGTGAACAATCCGGCCATCACCAACAACCTCTCGGACATCTTTCTCTACCCCCATTCCGCAGAACAGACCAGAAAGTTCTTGGAGATGACCACTTCCGGGGAGTGGAAGGGTTTTGTAATTGCCCGGGCCGATACCGGGGAATACCTGGGCCAGATCGATTTTGTGAACCTGGACCTCAAAAACGGCTGGGGCGAGCTGGGCATGGTGATCGGCAGTGAAGAAAACCACGGCCGGGGCTACGGTACCGAAGCTCTGGAGCTGTTTCTAACCTTTGCTTTCCAGGAACTGCGCCTTAACAGGGTGGAGCTTGTCTGCTGGGCTTACAACACCAGAGCCCGCAGGGTTTACGAAAAGGTGGGCTTTGTGCAGGAAGGTGTGCGGCGCCAGAAGCGCTTTCGCTTTGGCACCTACCATGATGTGATCTGCTACGGGCTGCTCAAAAGTGAGTGGGAAGCCCGCCGGAGCGAGCCTATCTAAAAGGAGGGTACCATGGATATTGACAAGCTTTTGGAAGAGCTGGAGGTGGAGGAAAAGATCGCCTTGGTCTCGGGGTCGGATCAGTGGCATACAACCCCTGTACCCCGCTTGAATCTCCCCGCCATCATGCTGTCCGATGGGCCCCACGGCCTGCGCAAGCAGGAGCTCAGCGGCGACAATCTGGGGCTCGGGGAAAGCGTGCCTGCCACCTGCTTTCCCCCTGCCGCCACCAGTGCCAACAGCTGGGATCCAGAGCTGCTTTTTGCCATGGGGCAGGCCATCGGGGCTGAAGCGCGGCAGCAGGGCGTGTCCGTGGTGCTGGGCCCCGGGGTCAATATCAAGCGTTCGCCCCTTTGTGGGCGCAATTTCGAGTATTTCTCCGAGGACCCCTACTTGGCCGGGCAGCTGGCCACGGCGTGGATCAAGGGGGTCCAGTCCCAGGGAGTGGGGGCATGCCTCAAGCACTTTGCCGCCAACAACCAGGAGAAATGGCGGATGCTCAACGATTCCTTGGTGGATGAACGGGCGCTAAGGGAAATCTATTTAGCCGCCTTCGAACAGGCGGTGCGGGAGGCCCAGCCCTGGACCGTCATGGGTGCTTACAACAAAGTGAACGGCACCTACGCCTGCGAACACAAGCGCCTCTTGGAGACCATCCTGCGGGAAGAATGGGGGTTTCAGGGGGCGGTGATCTCCGATTGGGGTGCGGTGAATGATCCCAGCCTGAGCCTGGAGGCGGGGTTGGACCTGGAAATGCCCGCATCCCATGGCGTCAGTGCCGCCAAGATCCGCCAAGATCTGAAAAGCGGCCGCCTCAGCGAGGCCGCCCTGGACAAGGCGGTGCGCCGCGTTTTGGAACTGGTGGCCAAAGCCCAGGAAGCCCAGGCCGGGCAGGTGCAGTATCCCTGCGATTACGATGGGCACCACCTTGTGGCACGGCGGGTCGCCGCGCAGTCCGCTGTATTGTTGAAAAACAAAGGGGGTCTGCTGCCCCTGGGGCGGGGACAAAAAGTGGCGGTGCTGGGAGAATTTGCCCGCCAGCCCCGCTATCAGGGGGCAGGCAGTTCTCAAGTCAACCCCACCAGACTGGAGACGGTGCTGGAAGAGCTGGAAAAGACCGGGGCCCGCTTTGACTTCGCCCCGGGGTACTCCCTGGAGGACGATGTGGTGGATGAAAGACTTTTGGACGAGGCCTGCCGGTTGGCCCGGCGGGCAGATGTGGCAGTGATCTTCGCCGGCCTGCCGCCCCGCTATGAATCGGAAGGCTACGACCGCGCCCATCTGGATCTACCGCCTAATCACAATGCCCTCATCGCCCGGGTGGCAGAGGTCAATCCCAATGTGGTGGTGGTCCTCTCCGCGGGTGCCCCTGTGGCCATGCCCTGGCTGGATCAGGTGCCGGCGGTGCTCCATACCTATCTGGGGGGCCAGGCTGGGGCCGGGGCCGTGGTGGATCTCCTCTGGGGCAAAGTGAACCCCTCGGGCAAGCTGGCGGAAAGCTATCCCCTGAAGCTGGAAGACCATCCCGCCGCTCAGTTTTTCGCCTCTAACCGCTGGCAGACCGAATACCGGGAGAGTATCTTCGTGGGTTACCGCTACTACGATGCCGCCCAGAAAGAGGTGCTCTTCCCCTTCGGCCATGGACTCAGTTACACCCAGTTCACCTATGACCACCTGCAGCTTTCCGCCACCCGGCTGCAGGATACCGACCGTTTGGTTGTGCGCTGCAAGGTCAAAAACACGGGGGAAAGGAGCGGGGCGGAGGTTGTGCAGCTTTACGTGGCCAAAATCGGTTCACCGCTGCCGCGCCCGCCCCAGGAGTTGAAGGGATTCGCCAAGGTTTACCTGGATCCCGGCGAAGAGCGGGAAGTGGAGTTCATCCTGGATGAACGGGCCTTCGCCTATCACAACGTGGAGGTGGGCGCCTGGCATGTGGAAGCAGGTGCCTATGAGATCCGTATTGGTGCATCCTCCAGGGACATCCGCCTGGCGGAGCGGGTGCAGGTGGAAAGCAGCAGACCCGATCTTCCGGTTCCTGACTACCGCAGCTCCGCACCTGCTTACTACAACCTGCACCGGCAGATGTTCATTCCCCGGGAGGACTTCGCCGCCGTCTACGGAAGGCCCATTCCCGCCCCTCAGCCGCCGGATCGTTTTGATGAAAACTCCACCCTGGAAGACCTAGGGGCAACGGGCCTGGGCCGGATGATCTTGAAGGTGGCCCGCAGGGCGATCTGGAAGGAGATGGGCCGACCCCGGGAGACGGATCCCCAGTGGCTGATGACCTGGGCCATCATGCTGGAGATGCCCTTAAGGTCTGTGGCGGCCCTCAGCGGGGGTAGAATCCCCATCCACTATGTGCGGGGACTGATCGCCTGGGCCAATGGGGAGCGGGGCCGGGCACTGCGCCACTGGTTTTGGGGGCAGTAAAAAACCCAGGGCGGCTGCCCTGGGTGGGAACGAAGTAGTGCTGGAGCGTTAGAAGATCAGGAACGGAGGGAAGAAAATCGGCGGATAGGGCTGGCTTTTCTGGCGCGGATGTTTCTCCAGATCGAAGAACTTCTCGGCCTGCCGATTTCCTAACAGTAAACTCTGGACACTTGCTACACGCTGCTTCTTCATGGTCAATCTCCTTTCCCCTGGCGAAATTGGGAAAACAAAAAGCGTACCTGCTAGTTGGCTGCACTGAGCCTACTAACACTTACGCCTTGGAGTACTCCTGTGGGGTTAGCTGACGGGTTAGGACGCCCAAGTCGCCCCTCTCACCAGCTGGCGAGATTCACCCCAAAAAGTTGGGTCCCCCACGCCCTAGCGGGGCTTCGGAGATTTCAACTATATTGTAACACTGCCGCCAGTTCCTGTCAATGAAAATGATAATTATTCCCTATATGTAAAACTTAGGCTCCGGACTCGCGTTTTCATGGGGACGGGAGCCCGGTTAATGCGGAAAGCATGCATTCCTTGCAGCGGATTTGGAGGTATGAACGTGAAGCGCAGAGTGCTCCTTGTGGTGTTTTTGCTGACCTTGGCGATCTTAAGTTCCACGGCTTCAGCTGCTTTGAAGATTCTGCCGGAAATGGAGCTTTTAGCAGGTGTGCTGACCCAGACTACCTGGATGGAAAGGCGGGGCCCCAGGGGCCCCGGGAACGAGTACTACCGGGCGCTCAAAGAGTTCTTTGCTGAGTATCAAGACCATGAAGCCGTTGCCATCGCCCAGCGCTTAACGGAGCGGGGGTTTACCTACGATGCGCCTCCAGCCTTGATCTGCCATCTGGGGCCCTTGCCCGAACTAGCTCTCTTGGTGGAATACAATGATTATCTCGTGGAAAGGGCCGGGGGAAGGGATGTGCTGGAGGAGTTCCGCCTGGCTTTGGTGGATCTGGCTGAGCAGTCGAACTTCCTCGCTTTCTTCAGCAGCTGGGAGGCGTACCTGGACGAGTGTCTCCAGCCAGCCAGGGAAGATTTTCGCGCCGAGCTGCCCCAGATGTGGCTGGAGGAGTTCTTCGGCTGGGCGCCGACCCGTTTTGAGCTGATCATGGCCCCCAGCATGTTCCCTGGCGGTGGCTATGGGGTCACGGTTTGGGACGGCCAAGGAGAGCCTGCGGCCATTCAGATCATCAGGGAGTACGGCTCCAGCTCCGGAGCGCCTGAGTTTCCCACCGGCAGCGATCTGGAGATGCTCACCATCCACGAGTTGGGCCATTCCTTTGTAAATCCCACCTTAGAAGCTTACCCTGAGCGGGCCCGGAAGCTGCGCCCCCTCTTTTGGAGTGTGCGCAAAGTGATGCGCGCCCAAGCCTACCCCTTCACCAGCACCTTCCTCAATGAGCAGGTGGTGCGGAGTGTGGAAGTGCTGGCGGCCCGGGATCTCTTCGGCCCCGAGTTGGCAGAGATCGTCTTGGAAAACCACGAGGGCAGCGGGTTCTACCTTACGGCTTTTGTCGCAGAACAGCTCGATTATTACCAGGCACACCGCAGTCTCTATCCCACTTTCGGGGACTTCGTGCCCTACCTGTTCGATCAGCTGGACGCTTATGTAGAGGAGAACTGCACTCTGCTGGAGCGCTTTTTCAGCCTGTTCCTGCGCTGAATCCGCCTGGAGGCTGAAGGATTACCCATCCCCAGCCAGTTCAGGGGCTGGCCCAGCAGTGATAGACTGAGTGCAGAGACTTGAAGAGATAGGGGATGGGACTAAAGATGGAGAAAAAGACTTTAGGACAGCGGTTGTTCATCAACAGGGATTTTGGGCTGCTCTTTTGGGGACGTTTGGTTTCCCAAGTGGGAGACGGCATTCACTATCTGGCCCTGACCTGGCTGGTTCTGGACCTTACCGGTTCCGGGACCGCCCTGGGCACACTGCTTTTGGTCTCTTCTCTGCCCATGGTGGCCCTGTCTCCGTTTACTGGGGTTCTCGCGGATCTGTGGGACCGCAAGACCATTGTGGTGTCCATGGACATTGTGCGGGGTTTGGTCATCCTTACTCTAGGCTTCATCCATAGACAGGGCTATTTGACCATGCCCATCCTATACGGAGCCACCGTCTTATCTTCGCTCTGCGGCGTACTCTTCGGCCCAGCCATCTCTGCGGCGGTGCCGGGACTGGTCAAAAAAGAAGAGCTGGTTAAGGCCAACTCTTTAAACAGCCTGTCCAGGGCGGCGACGCAGATTGTCGGGCCTGTGGCCGGTGCCTTCATCCTTGGTACAACTGGTTACTACGGCGCCTTTTTGATTAACGGAACCGCCTTTCTGCTTTCCGCCCTATCGGAGATGTTCATCCGTTTCCCCAAGCAGTCCAGGCGGGAGGCGCACACTGCTGAGCTCAACCCGGGGGCACAGTTCCTCCGCAGCTTCCAAGAAGGTTTCCGTTATATGTGGCAGAGCCCAGGCCTGAGGACCCTCATTTTCTTCG
Organism: Candidatus Darwinibacter acetoxidans; assembly: GCF_041936445.1. Taxonomy (NCBI): domain Bacteria; kingdom Bacillati; phylum Bacillota; class Clostridia; order Candidatus Darwinibacteriales; family Candidatus Darwinibacteriaceae; genus Candidatus Darwinibacter; species Candidatus Darwinibacter acetoxidans. Next base: position 11,324 of record NZ_JBHGXH010000199.1, read on the forward strand.
CGGTGGCCCTCAACTTCTTATCTGCCCCGGTGTTCAACGTGGTGTTTCCCTATTTCGGCAAGGAGATCTTGCTTTTGGAGGCGAAGCAGTACGGAAACCTCCAAGCCATGCTTCCCGTGGGCTTCCTCATCGGCACCGGTCTGATCGGCTACATGACTAAGAAATACCGTAAAGAGTCTCTGCTGTCCAGCGGAATCATA
>NZ_JBHGXH010000200.1:0-11704 GCF_041936445.1 Candidatus Darwinibacter acetoxidans
CGGGGCTAAAAAGTGGTTGTACATTACACGGACAAGTGATATACTAACGGAGAATGGTAGTGCAGCTCTGCACAGCCGGTTTTTTCCCCTATAGGAATTCCTATGGGGGAGTTTCTTTAGTTAGGGAGGGCACTGAGATGAGTGTGTGGTTAGAGCAAAAGCAGCAGCTGATCGCCGCGCTGCGGGAGGCCATCGATGCGGCCAGGGCCAGCGGCAAGCTGCAGGTGGAGTCGGTACCAGAGATCGGTCTGGAAGTGCCCCGGGACAAACAGCACGGCGACTTCGCTTCGAACATAGCTTTGGTGATGGCCAGATCGGCCCGCAAGGCGCCCCGGGAGGTAGCGGAAATCATCGTGGAGCACTTGCCCCAAGGCGGCGTAATCCGCGCCGTGGAGGTGGCCGGCCCCGGTTTCATCAATTTCTTTTTAAGCAATGATTGGCTGTACGCCACCCTCAGGGCCATTGAAGAGCAGGGTGAGGCCTACGGCAACAGCAGCTACGGCACCGGGGAAAAGGTGCTTTTAGAATTTGTGAGCGCCAATCCCGTGGGCCCCATGAATGTGGTCAACGCCCGGGCCGCCGCCGTGGGCGATACCCTGGCCCGCCTGCTCCGGGCGGTGGGCCACACTGTGCATACGGAATTTTACGTGAATGATGCCGGCAACCAGGCAGATGTTTTCGCCCGTTCCCTGGAAGCCCGCTATCAGCAGCTGAGGGATCCCAGCTATCCCTTTCCCGAAGATGGCTATCCCGGTGAATACGTCATAGACTTAGCTAAGGTCTTGCAAGAAGAGCGCCCAGACCTCTTGGATCTCCCCTATGAGGAGCGCATCGCTTTTTGCAAGCGCTGGGGGACAGATCAGATGGTGGAGATGCAAAGGGCGGACCTGGCGGCTTACGGGGTTGAGTTCGATCTCTGGTTCCGGGAGCGTGATCTGCATGAAGCAGGCGCCTTGGAGGCAGTGATCCAGTTCTTAAAGGAAAAGGGCCTGCTCTTTGAGGAGGAAGGAGCCCTCTGGTTCAGATCGACCCAGTTCGGCGATGACAAAGACCGGGTCATCGTCAAAAGCGACGGCTCCTACACCTATGTCACCGCTGATATTGCCTATCACCACAACAAACTGCAGCGGGGCTTCACCAAGCTGATCAACATCTGGGGTCCCGATCATCACGGGTATATTGGCAGGATGAAGGCGGCCATCCAGGCCCTCGGGTACGGCGCCGACACCTTGGAAGTGCTGATCCTGCAGTATGTGGCTCTGCTGAGGGATGGCCAGCCCGTGAAAATGTCCAAACGGGCCGGTGAGTTCATCACCATGCAGGATCTGGTGGACGAGGTGGGGAAGGATGCGGCCCGCTTCTTCTTCCTGCACCGCAGTCCCGAAAGCCACCTGGACTTCGATTTGGATTTGGCCGTGGAACAGTCCAGCGAGAATCCGGTCTTCTACGTGCAGTATGCCCATGCCCGGATCTCCAGCGTGCTGCGGCAGGCTGCGGAGCAGGGGATCACCGTGCCCACCTGCCGGGAGGTCGATCTCAGCTTGCTCCAGCACGAAGCGGAGCTGGATCTCCTCAAACAGCTGGCGGCCCTGCCGGAAGAGCTGCTCCAAGCGGCCCTGCTGCGGGAACCCCATCGCATCACCAATTACGCCCTGGAACTGGCGGGCCTGTTCCATTCCTTCTACACCCACTGCCATATCTTGGGTGAAGAACCATCCCTGAGGGATGCCCGCTTGGTGCTGGTGGCCAATATCCGGACTGTGCTGAGGAAAGTGTTGGGTTTGCTGGGTGTAGATGCCCCGGAACAGATGTGAGGATGGTGACGTATGGGTTTTAAAGAGAGTTTGCGGACGTTCTGGCAGGCCCTCAAGCTGAGCTACGAACATATCGGCAAGGTGATGGCCACCAACTTGATCTGGTTTGCCGCAGGGTTCTTCCTGCTTTTGCTCTTTACCTATCTTCCCGTGCAGAACGACTGGTTTTTCATCTTGGTCTTGGTGGGTACGCCCCTCACCATCGGCGGTGCCTTCGCCGCGGTGCACTACCGGATGAACGCGGTGGTGCGGGGGGAAGAGACCACCATGGCCGATCTCTGGCTCGGCTTTAAGCGCTATTTCCTGCGGGGGGCCATCCTGGCGGCCTTGGGCGCCATCGGTTTCGGCATTTTGTTTTTCAACATCTGGTTCAGTGCCAACTACCCCAGCAAGCTGTTTATCGTCCTTTCTGGTTTTTGGGTGTGGGGTATTGTCCTGTGGTATGCCATCCACCAGTTCGTCTTCCCCTTTGTGGTCAACCAGAATGCGGGGGTGTTCGGGGCTTTGAAAAAAGCGGCCTTGATCGTGCTGGACAATCCCTGGCCCAGTTTTCTGCTGGTGATCATGAGCCTTTTGGTCATTGCCCTCAGTCTCTTGTTCGCGGCTCCCCTGTTGATTTTCCTGGCCAGTTTCCTGGCCCTGCTGCAAAACTGCTTCTACCATAAATTGATGATCAAATACGATCTGCTGGCCCAGGAACGAGCTGCTGAGGACCGGGCAGAAGGAGAGTTGGAAAGGGAGGACCAGGCGTGAGCAAGTTTGTGTTTGTCACCGGAGGCGTTGTTTCCAGCTTAGGAAAGGGCATCACGGTGGCCTCCTTGGGGAGGCTCTTGAAAAGCCGGGGCCTGAAAGTGAGCGCCCTGAAGTTTGACCCTTACCTCAACGTGGACCCAGGAACCATGAGCCCTTTTCAGCACGGGGAAATCTTCGTCACGGAAGATGGCGGCGAGTGCGATCTGGACTTAGGCCATTACGAAAGGTTTATTGACACCAACTTAACCAAGGAGAGCAACATCACCAGCGGTAAGATCTATTGGTCCATCCTTTCCAAGGAACGTAAAGGCGGTTACGATGGGGGCACGGTGCAGGTCATCCCCCACGTGACCAACGAGATCAAAGACCGCATCTGGTCACTGGCGGAACGAAGCGAAGCCGATGTGCTGCTGGTGGAAATCGGCGGCACCGTCGGGGATATTGAAGGGCTGCCCTTTATGGAAGCCATCCGCCAATTCCGCATGGATGTGGGCAGGGAAGCGAGCCTGTTTATCCACGTCACTTTAGTTCCCTATGTGGCTGCGGCCAAGGAGTTGAAGACCAAGCCCACCCAGCACAGCGTGAAGGAACTGCGCAGCATCGGTATTCAACCCGACGTGATCGTCTGCCGCAGTGAGGCCCCTTTGACTGAAGATATCCGGGCCAAAGTTGCCCTGTTCTGCAATGTGGAGGAAGAGGCTGTCATTCCCAATCCCGATGTGGAAAGCATCTACGAGATTCCCCTCTGTTTTGCGGAAGCCCGCTTAGACGAGATCGTTTTGGAGAGGCTAAATCTAACCGCCGCCCCGGCGGCTCTGGATTCGTGGCGGGAGCTGGTCTCCGTGATCAAGAACCTGTCCCAAAAAGTGGTCGTGGGCATTGTGGGCAAGTATGTCTCGCTGCCCGATGCCTATCTGAGCGTAGCGGAAGCCCTGCGGCACGCCGGGATCCACCACGGGGTGGATGTGGAGCTCCGCTGGATCGAAGCGGAAGACCTGGAAGAGGGCAGAACCGATCTGCTGAAAGATCTGGATGGAATTGTGGTTCCTGGAGGATTTGGGCCCCGCGGTGTGGAAGGAAAGATCACAGCTGCGCAGTATGCCAGGGAGCATAAAATCCCCTATTTCGGCATCTGTTTAGGCATGCAGAGTGCCGCCATCGAGCTCGCCAGAAATGTGGCTGGGCTGGAAGATGCAGGCAGTGTGGAATTCGGCAGCTGCGCGCACCCTGTGATCAGCTTTATTCCAGGGTACCCGCAAGTGACGGGCTTGGAAGGAGCCATGCGGGTTGGGACCTATGCCTGCCAGATCCTGCCGGGCACACGCAGTGAGCAGTGCTATGGCCAGGAAGTTGTGTACGAACGGCACCGGAACCGCTACACCATCAATCAGGATTATGTGGAAAGCCTGGCCGGCGCCGGCATGCGGGTGGCAGGTGTTTCCTCCGAGGGGTTAGTGGAGATCATCGAGCTTGAGGATCATCCCTGGTTCGTGGGAACGCTCTTCCATCCGGAGTTCAAGTCCCGACCGACGCGGCCCCATCCGCTGTTTGTCGGCTTCATGCAGGCCATCCTGGATAACAAGAAGGGTTAACCACTAGGAGGTGTGCTTATGCTTCGCATGAAAGTTAAAGCAGTGGGCATAGATCGCGAGACCCTGTTTCCTGTGGTCATCCTCAGTGACGAGGCGGAAGAATCGTACGTCCCCCTGCTCATCGGCCCCGCTGAAGCAAACGCCATCGCAGTTGTCCTAGAAAACGTAGAAGTGCCGCGGCCTCTTACCCACGACCTCTTGCTCAGCTCGGCTCTGGCCTTGGGCGCCAAGGTGGACAAGGTGGTTATCACCGACCTCAGTGATGATGTCTACTACGCGGAAATCCACTTCCTGCAGGGGGGCAAAACGGTGCGGGTAGATGCGCGACCGTCCGATGCCATTGCCCTGGCTCTGCGGGCCGGCGCGTCCATCTTCGTAGACGAGAAGATCGTGCCCCACGCCATCACGGTACCCAAGGAGGAAGACCCTGAGCTGGAGGAGTTCCGTTCCTTCCTCGAGAACCTGTCGCCAGATGATTTCCGGAGGGAGAACTAAACCCAGCTATTTTGCATAGGTGGAATTTTTCGGCGCATACTCTTGGCTAGAAAGGGTGTGCGCCATGTTCATGGAAAAATACAGTGGAGTGTGGGTGTTGGTTCTGCTGCTTCTGGCTCTTCCCGCCGGGGCCTGGGCCCAGGGTAGCCAGTGGCAAATGGTCCACGGGGAGGTGCTGCAGGTTCTGCCTGAAGAACATAAACTGGTTATAGCCTGCGGCGGAGAAGAAGTGCTCCTGGCGGTCGAAGAGGATTGTAGGGTTTTCCGCCAGGACCAGCCTGTGGCCTTGGCCTCCCTGCGCCCCGTGGCCGCCGGTGCCTACCAAGATGTCCTGTGCTGGATCAACACCAAAGGCTTGGTGAGCCTGATTTTGGTAAACTATTATGTGCAGGAAGAGGACGGATTGTTAGTTGCTTATGATATCTTTGGGAATCGCAAGTGATATCGAAGGAAAATCCTACCGCGTGACGAAGTATAGGTCGCGATAGTCGGATCTTTCCCGGGGTCCGAGGCAGCCCGCCCGCCCCGAGAGGCTATCCTCTCCTGTGCCTGCTTTCAACCTTTTTTCACCCCTCACCGTGGCGGTTTCCGCTCCACAGTTTTCCCGCAGGAGATGACTTCAGAATCAGCACCCAGAGAGTAAGTTCCTTCAGCGGTTGCCTTGGGGCAGCTGCTCTGGCAAACCTGAAACCAAATTCACAAGGAGGCTACGGAAAGTGTTAGTATCCGGAAAAGAACTGTTTCAAGCGGCGAAGCAGGGTGGCTATGCTGTGGGCGCCTTTAACGTCAACAACATGGAGATCATCCAGGCAATTATCGAAGCAGCGGAAGAAGAGAAGTCTCCAGTTTTCCTCCAAGCCAGCCAAGGGGGCATCAAGTACGCAGGTATTGAGTACATCGCGGCCCTGGCCAAGGCTGCTGCAGAAAAGGCCTCAGTGCCTGTGGCCCTCAATTTGGATCACGGAACCAGCTTCAGCCAGGTAGCCCAGTGCATCCGCCACGGGTTCTCCGCGGTGATGATCGACGGCTCCCAGCTGCCGTATGAGGAGAACATCGCCATAACCCAAAAGGTTGTGGACGTGGCCCATCCTTGCGGAGTGTCTGTGGAAGCGGAATTGGGTAAGATCGGCGGAGTGGAAGACGACATTTCCGTGGAGGCCGCGGAGGCTACCTTCACCGATCCCCAAGAGGCCGCGGACTTTGTGGAACGCACTAAGGTGGATGCCCTGGCCATTGCCATCGGTACAGCCCACGGCGTGTACAAAGGCGAGCCCAAGCTGGACTTTGAGCGTTTGGCTAAGATCAAAGAGGCCGTCGATGTCGCCCTGGTGCTCCACGGAGCATCCGGTGTACCCGATGAAGCCATCCGCAAAGCAGTCTCCTTGGGGATCTGCAAGATCAACATCGACACCGAACTGAGGCAGGCCTTCACCAGGGCTGTGCAGGAAGTGGTCCGCACTAAACCTGAGGAAATCGATCCCCGTAAGCTTTTGGGGCCAGCCCGTGAAGCCATGAAGGAAACGGTGAGGGCGAAAATCAGGCTCTTTGGAAGTGCCGGGCGTGCCTAACGGCCCGGCCCTGGGGTCGAAGGTGGTGAACGCTTGAATATTGCAGAGCTTGAATCAAAGACCTTTGCTGAGCTCCAGGAACTGGCAAAGGACCTGGGTCTGACCGGGTTTAAGCGGCTTCGCAAGAAAGATCTGATCATCGAGATCTTGAAACATGAGACCATGAAGGAGAACCTGCTGTTTATCAGCGGGATTCTGGAGATCACCAGCGAGGGCTACGGATTTCTGCGGGTGGATAATTACACACCTGGTGGTGATGATGTCTATGTTTCTCCTTCCCAGATCCGGCGCTTTTCCATGCGCACTGGGGATGAGATTTTAGGCCAGGTGCGTCCACCCAAAGACGGGGAAAGGTACTTCGCACTCTTGAAGGTGCTGGCCATCAACCTCTCCGATCCCGAGCTGGCTGCCGAACGCCCGTGTTTTGACGACCTAACGCCCATTTATCCCCAGCGGCGTCTCCACCTGGAAACAACCCCGACGAATTACACCATGCGGCTCATGGACATATTATCCCCATTGGGATTTGGCCAAAGGGGGCTGATCGTCTCCCCGCCCAAAGCCGGTAAGACGACCGTCTTAAAGATGCTGGCCAACTCCATCGCGGAGAACCATCCCGATACCGAGATCATTGTCCTGCTCATTGACGAGCGGCCGGAGGAAGTTACCGATATGGAACGTTCCGTGAGCGGAGAAGTGATCAGCTCCACCTTTGACCTGCCGCCGGAAAATCACGTGCGGGTCGCCGATATCGTGCTGGCCAGGGCTAAACGGTTGGTGGAGTCGGGCAAGGATGTGGTCATTCTCCTGGACAGCATCACCCGCCTGGCCAGAGCCCACAACCTGGTTGTGCCCCCCAGCGGGCGCACCCTCTCTGGCGGGGTGGATCCCGCCGCACTCCACCGTCCCAAGCGCTTCTTTGGGGCAGCCCGCAATTTTGAGGAGCAGGGCAGCCTGACCATAATTGCCACCGCCCTGGTGGATACCGGCAGTCGCATGGACGAAGTGATCTACGAAGAGTTTAAGGGTACGGGCAACATGGAGCTGCACTTAGACCGCAAGCTGGCTGAGCGCAGGATCTTCCCGGCCATAGATATTTACCGCTCCGGCACTAGGCGGGAGGATCTGCTCCTAACCCCTGAAGAGCTGGAGGCCACCTGGATGCTGCGCCGGGTGATGAGTGCCCTGGGACCCGCGGAAACCATGGATTTGTTGTTGGATCGGGTGATCAACACCAAGAGCAACCAGGAACTTGTGGAGTTGATCATTTCATCACCTTTCGCCGAAAATGTTAGGAATAAGTGAAGGGAAACCGTTGGTTGGCGTCGAAGTTTCCCCATTAGGTTATTGCCAGTCGAGGGAGGATTGGACATGAGGAGGCGGTTTGTCCGCAGCAAAGGGTTAATACTCTTGTTCTTTGCAGTAATCTTCAGCTTCGGAATCTTAGGCCAGGTCGATACCAGGATGCACATTGGTGGAAGTGACTGGGATCTGGACAGTCTGATTTACATCAATGTGGACGAGTACCTCTACACCCTTGACTCCCAAGATGATTTCGGACAACCTGCACCAACTGCGGAAACCCTAGCCGCCCTCGATGGAGCTGTCCAGTCGGTTGAGCGCCCCCAGGTAGCGGTGCTGGACGCCCCCGCTGAGCAGGAGGCGGAGGGGTCAGCCGCGGCTGCGCCCTCCCGGGCAGAGTCAGCCCTCCAGGTGGCGACACCGCCAGTGGCTGCGCCGCCTAAGGTGGAAGAGAAGAAGGAAGATAAACCCACCATTTTTGTGCATAAGGTCAATCCTGGGGAGACTTTGTGGGATATCGCCAATGCCTATGGGGTATCGGTGGATTCGATCATCTCAGCCAACGAGCTGAGAAACCCCAATATGCTGTCGGTGGGCCAGGAACTGAACATCCTGTCTGTCCAGGGGGTATTGCACCAAGTCGCCACGGGTGAGAGTCTGTGGGAGATTTCCGAGCGTTACCAGGTGGCCCTGGAGGAGATTGCCAGGGTGAACAACATCTCGGATCCCAGCCGAATCATGCCCAACACCAAGATTATCATCCCCGGGGCAACTCAGCTGCGGCCTAAAGATGTCTTGATCATCAATGGCCAGCTGCAGAAGGCCTTTGATTGGCCCGTTACGGGGCGGATCTCTTCACCCTTTGGTCCGCGCTGGGGCCGCATGCACAATGGTTTGGACATCGCCGTGAACACCGGTACCCCGGTGCGCGCCGCGGCTGACGGCCGGGTCACCTTTGCGGGATGGAACGGAGGATACGGCATTTTGGTCATCGTTGACCACGGCAACAACGTGGAAACCCGGTACGCCCACAACTCCCGCTTGAACGTGAAAGTGGGCCAAACGGTGACCAGGGGTCAGATCATTGCCTACAGCGGCAACACTGGTAATTCCACAGGCCCCCACGTACACTTTGAGATCCGCCATCGCGGCAATCCAGTTAACCCGCAGAACTATTTGAAGTAGGTTAGATTCTTGCCAGGCTGGCAGAGCTGTGTTATAATGTGCTGTGGCTCTGCCAGTTCGGTTAGTGAGGTGAAGAAGTAGATGAAAGCTGGTATACATCCCAAGTATGACAAAGCCATCGTAACCTGTGCCTGTGGAGAGACCTTTGAAACCAGGTCCACCAAGCCGCAGATCAGGGTCGAGGTGTGCTCTAAGTGCCATCCCTTCTACACTGGCCAGCGCCAGGTTGTAACCACCCAGGGTGGCCGGATTGAGCGCTTCCGCACCAGGTGGAATCTGGATCAGGAGTAAGGCAGTCTAGTCAAACGCAAAGCGAGAGAGACAAAGAGCAGGGAATGCCCTGCTTTTTTGTTAGGTAAGTTGAAGGAGGGGTACCGGTGGGAGTGTTTCTTGCCCCCATGGCAGGGGTGACTGACCTGCCCTATCGGGTTTTGGCCAGGGAACACGGTGCCGACCTGGTTGTCAGTGAAATGGTTTCCGCCCAGGCGCTGGTTTACAAAAATCAGCGCACTTTGGACATGCTCACCATCCACTCAGCTGAACGCCCCTGCGCCATCCAGCTTTTCGGCCATGATCCCGAGGTGATGGCCGCGGCCGCCAGGATCGTCTACGATCTGGTGCGCCCCGATATGCTGGACCTGAACTTCGGCTGCCCCACCCCCAAGGTGGTGAAAAACGGCGATGGTGCGGCTCTGCTGCGGGATCCGCGGCTTGTGGGCCGGATTGCGGCAGCAGTGGTCCAGGCAGTGCCTATTCCCGTCACAGCAAAAATCAGGTTGGGCTGGGATCAAGGGAGCATAAACTGCCTGGAGGTGGCCCAAGTCTTGGAAGAGGCGGGGGTGCACTGGCTCACTGTCCATGCCCGCACCAGGGAGCAGTTCTATTCCGGACAGGCCCAGTGGGAATGGATCGGTGAAATTAAAGCCCGCAGCCGCATCCCCATTGTGGGCAACGGCGATATCGTCTCCCCCCAAACCGCCCAGGCCATGCTGGAGCAAACCGGCTGCGATCATCTGGCTGTGGGGCGGGCGGCCCGGGGCAATCCCTGGATCTTCCGGCAGATCAAAGCGTATCTCACTGAAGGGTCACTGCTTCCCGGGCCAACGCTGGAGGAGCGGATCGAAGTTGCCCTGCGCCACCTGCGGATGAAGGTGGCCTACGACGGTGAACAGCGGGCTGTGCGGGAGATGCGGCCCCATCTCGCCTGGTACTTAAAGGGCATCCCCTATGCCGCGCCTGTGCGCAAGGAGCTGAACACCGCCACAACCCAAGGGCAGGTGGAGCGTTTGTTAAAAGAATTGTTGTAGAGCCGCTCCGGGCGTGTTATAATGTCTGTGTACAATGTGTGCACAAGAGCGGGTGATGTCATGGGCGGCTTTTTTCGCATAGGGGATAAACTGCTCAACCGGACCAAGCTGGATCGGATCATCGACCGCATTTTTGAGCTGAGGATCTCTGGCCTCTCCCAGCAGGAGGTGGCCCAGCGGGTCGGCTGCGATCGCTCGTTCATCTCCCGTCTGGAGAGCCTGGCGGAGGTCCGCAAAGGGGGCAGCCTGGCGGTGATCGGCTTTCCCTTGAGCAACACCGGGGAGCTTAAGGCACTGTGCCGGGAGTTGGGCGTGGATTACACGCTGCTCCTTACGGACGCAGAGCGCTGGGAGCTCATTGAGTCCTTTGACGGGAGGAGCCTGCTCAACTGGCTCATGGAGTTGATGGTGGAGATGAGTGCCTTCGATCACGTGATCATGATAGGGTCCGATATGCGCATCCGCTTAGCCGAGGCCATTTTGGGGGAGAAAGTGGTGGGGGAGTGCCTGGGCACCTCGCCCATCCAGGCGGACCATTACTTCAGCCCCGAAAGGCTGCGCAAGCTGATCACATCGATTAAAGGGGAGTAGCCGATGAAACGGATCGTGAGTGTCAGCATAGGCTCATCCAAACGGGATAGCAAAGCGGTGGTGCGTGTACTCGGAGAGGAGTTCTCCCTGGAGCGCATGGGCACAGACGGGGACATCCAAAAGGCCATAGCCATCATCAAAGAGTTGGACGGGAAAGTGGCTGCCTTTGGGATGGGCGGCATCGATCTCTACCTGTGGGGCGGTCGCCGGCGCTACATTTTACGGGAAGCGAAGCAGATCGCCAGGGCCCCGCAGGTTACTCCCATTGTGGACGGCTCTGGGCTGAAGAACACCCTGGAGCGGAAGGCCATTGAGACTCTGGCTGAGGAAGACCCCAGCATGTTTCGGGGCAAGAAGGTCCTGCTCACCTGCGGGGTGGACCGCTTCGGCATGGCGGCAGCACTGCAGGAGACCGGAGCTGAAGTGCTCTACGGCGATCTCATGTTCGCCTTAGGTGTACCCATTCCCCTCTACAGTCTGAAGGCTTTGGAGCGGGTGGCCGCGGTATTTGCCCCTATTGTGGTGCAGTTCCCCTTCCACTGGCTCTATCCCATCGGCGACAAGCAAGAAGAGGCGCCGGATCGGAAGAAGTATGAACGGTTCTACGCCTGGGCCGATGTGATCGCCGGCGATTACCACCAGATCCGCAAGTACATGCCCGATGATCTCAGCGGCAAGATCATCATCACCAACACCATCACCCCCAAGGATGTGGAGTTCCTCCGGAAGCGCCGGGTAAGGGAACTGATCACCACCACGCCGGATCTGGAAGGGCGTTCTTTCGGAACCAATGTCATGGAGGCACTGCTGGTGGCTATCCTGAATAAGCCCGTATCGGCCATCACTCCCCAAGATTACCTACGGCTTTTGGATGAAATTGGCTTCAAACCACGCCGGGAGGTGCTGGGGGCCTAAGTAAGCCCTGGAAACAGGCTCTAGAAGCTACTAGAATAGGGAGGCAACTTGTAGAATTAAGTGAAAGAAAAGCTCACGGCTCTCTGATACAATGTAAGGGTGCAAAACCAAATCATTGTTCAGGGAGGAGCCATGAGCTACGTTCATTGTACCAGAAGAAGAAGAAAAGGAAAACACCTGGA
>NZ_JBHGXH010000201.1:0-1339 GCF_041936445.1 Candidatus Darwinibacter acetoxidans
ATGGGCAATGAATTGTTGACTATTTCCTGCCATGGTTACGGGGCTGATGAATTTTTCGAGGAAGCCGCTGCCAATGCCCGGCTGATAGCGGCCGCGCCCGATCTGCTGGAAGCCTGCAAGGATGCGCTGGCCTTTGTGGAGGAGCTGGACCGGCGGGGCATTGCCCAAGAATGGAGCGGCGAAGGCGCGCTAAAGGCCGCCATCGAGAAGGCCGAGGGGGTGGCTGACCGATGAAACGCCTGCGGGGCTTCACGAAGTTGACCTGGGAGCGGGAGCCGCTGCCCGGCCTGCGTTGTTCGCTGTGGCTGAGTGAGGAGCGCGGCCAGTATGCCTATCTCTATCAAAGCAACGGAGACCGGCGCGTCGCCAAGACACCGGAAGAACAGGCGGAGATCCACGAGCTATACGGCCTGCCGGTGGTGCGAGGCGACTTTGCTACTGGGGCCAGGGTGATGTTTTTGAAGGAGGCGGGGGCGTGAGAGCTCAAGCAACCGACCTGCTGCACCTGGAGCACGCCCGGCGGGGTGGAAATCTCTACATCGCTGGAGAGGACTGGAATTTTGCATGGATGCAGGAAGAGTTGGAGACCGTTCAACTCATGCGGAAGCAGGGCGCGAAAATCTGGACGATAGCCGAGACTGTCGGCAGGCCGGATTATGAAGTGGCGGTATTGATTATGGACTTGGAGGAGCGGGGGTGATGGAGTGCCTAACAGGATCATAAAAGAATCAATCTGCACCAGTAATGAGATCGACGCACTGAAGCCGGAAGAGGAGATCCTCTTTTATCGGATCATCGTCAATTGCGATGACTACGGGCGCATGGATGCCCGGCTGCCCATCCTGCGGGCGAAGTGTTTTCCGCTGCGGATCGACAGCGTAAAGGATAAGGATGTAGGAGCCTGGATGAAGAGCCTGATCAAACAGGGGTTGATCTACACCTACGAAGCCGAAGGCAAAGAATATCTCCAGATGACGACCTGGGAAAAACATCAGCAGATACGAGCAAAGCGGAGCAAGTTTCCTGCACCTGAAGACGGCGTGATAACATCTGAAATCAACGGAAATCAGACGCTATCAAATGTCCCCGAGAATCCAATCCAATCCGAATCCGAATCCAATCCGAATCCAACTAGTACGCAGAGTGCACAACAAGATCGCTTTGACACCTTCTGGTCTATCTATCCCAAAAAGCGCAGCAAGGGAGCCGCTGAAAAAGCATGGGCCAAGATCAAGCCGGACGAGCAGCTTATGGAGCAGATCATATCTGCCCTCGAGCGGGCCAAGACTTCGGCTGACTGGCAGAAAGATGGCGGGCAGTTTATCCCCTACCCGGCGAC
>NZ_JBHGXH010000202.1:0-9617 GCF_041936445.1 Candidatus Darwinibacter acetoxidans
GGCGGTGTCTGCGTCGGTCATCACTGCATAGAGCCCATCCAGAAAAAGATTAAGGAGCTTTACCGGATGACCTGCGGCCAGTATGGCGAAGCCGACCAAGACCCCCATCAGCATGGAGACGAAGGTCTTGCGAGTTACCAGAGCAAGGACAATGATGACCACAATTGGCACCAGGCTTACAATTCCGTAAGTCTCATTCACTTTCTTTCAGCCCTTTCTAAAAGGAAATAAATAATGCGAAATAGTGCTTCTGCAGTTTCAGGTCACTTGAAGCTCTTTTCCGATAGAGCTATGCCGGCAATGGCCAGGGCAAAAATCTTGGCGTTGAGCATCAAGCTGCGCAGGGACATGTGTTCGTTTACCTCATGGCAGGTATCCTCCTCTCCGGGAAAAATTGGTCCCCAGGAAACAATGTTTTTCATGGCCTTGGCGTAAGAGCCGCCGTAAGCGAGGGTGAATTCATTTTTCAGCCCGGTCACAGTCTCATAGGCCCGGGCAAAGGCCTGCATGAAGGGCCGGTCTTTGCTGATGTAGACGGCGGGCAAGGCCTTGTAGGATTTTACGGTGCCGCCCATCTCGGAGGCGACGCCGCGGAAGGCCTCCAGGATCTCTTCCTCCGTTGTGCCGTAGGCAAAACGCACATTGAAGTTTAACGTGGCCTCGTTGTCGCCGGTGGTAATCATGGTTACCGCGATGGTGTTGCGGTGGATGAATTCCCCGTTGTAGTACTCATCTTTGCTGTAGAGGCCGATTTCACGGCCGTAAATGTCGGCAAACTTCTCCCTCAAGACCTTGGCTACGCGGGCAAGGGCGTTCTCTGCCAGCGGCTCTTCCTTCAAGCGATGGCAGAGGTTGATAATGGCGTTTTCGCCCTTCTCCGGCTGGCAGGAATGGGCCGACTTGCCCCTGGCTTCGATGGTGACCACTTCATCCCCGGGCTTCTTGAGCAGGCGGGCCCGGCAGTAGTCGGGGACCACGTTGGTGGCCTTCCCCCCGTCAATGGCTGATAGAAAGAGGCCCTCGCCGGCGGGGCTGTCCAGGGGGACGGCAATCTCAACGTCCATCATCCCCTTCTCGATGTTGCACAGGGGGTATTCGCCGTCGGGGGTGAAGCCGTAGTCGGGCAGGGGGAAGCTTTTCACGTAGGCGCGCATGTCCGTCCAGTCCACCTCTTCCTGGGTGCCGAGAATGAGCTGCACCTTCTTGCGCCAGGGCTGCCCCAGCTCGGCCACGGCTTTCATGGCGTAAAGGCTGGCGATGATGGCCCCCTTGTCATCCAGGGTGCCCCGCCCCCAGATGGCGCCGTCGCGTATGACCGGCTCAAAAGGAGGCGAATCCCAGGTCTCCAGGTCCCCAGGTGACACCACGTCAACGTGGGAGAGTATGCCCAGGGTTTCCGGCCCCGCGCCTGTCTCAATAACGCCCACCTGCCCGTCCAGGACGGCGCGGCTGCTGAAGCCCATTCTCTCCCCCAGGCTGAGGGCGTAGTCCAGCGCCCTCCGCACCTGCTCCAGATCGGTGGAGATGCTGGGGATGCGCACAAACTCCTTCAGGTCAGCGATCATGTTCTCCTCGTTGGCTTCCAGGAAGGCAAACAACTTATCCTTGTACCCATCCACGTTCATTTTGCCGCTGCTCCTCTCCTTCCTTTTCCCTTGGCAGTAGGTCCAGCCGCCGGTGCTGCTCCAGGATGGAGATGATGGTTCTATCCACCCCCGCCATCCCCTCCCTGCAGATCCGGCCCAGGTTGTGGAGGCTTTCTTCCACGCTGTCGGCGATAAAACCGTTCCCCGGCGGTACCGTTACGCCCGCCCTGGCCAGGAGCGCCCCCTGCCAGGCCGTGGCGGCGCTGGTGCAGAGCTTCAACGCACAGCCCACCTTGCCGCCGTCGCAGATCATCCCGGCCAGGGAAGAGATGATGTTTTTTATCGCCCCTCCCATCTCCTCCTTGCTCCCTTGCAGAAGATAGACCAGCCCGGCGCCGCTGCCGGCGCCCGCCGCCACCCCGCAGCCGCAGATGGGAGAGAGCCGCCCCGTGTAAGTTTTAATGTAGTTTGTCACCAGCTGGCTGATGGCCAGCGCCTGTACCTCCCGCCTTGGGGGGGACCCCAGTTCCCGGGCGGCCAGGCTTATGGGGATGGTCGCCACCAGCCCGTGATTGCCGCTGCCGGCGATGCTCAGCACCGGGAGCTGGACTCCGGCCATCCTGGCATCACAGGCTGCTGCGGTATAATACGCAATCTTGTTCGACAAATCCTTTCCTGTCAGCCCCTGGGAGCATAACTGCTTCCAATTTAAGCCCACGCCCAGGCCGTTTTTAAGGCCCATGCCCTCGCGGGCCATGCGCAGGTTCATCTCCGCCCCCTCCTTGAGAAAGGAGAGGGACTCCGGATCCAGGGCCAGGACCAGGTCTATCAATTCGTAGATGCTGTGCCGCCGCAGCAGCCGGGCAGGACCGTTCGCTGGCCTCTTCTCGGGGCGCTTGTCCACAAGGAGGCGATGGTTATGCTTTAAATAAACCAGGTCCGTATGCCGGCCCTGGATAATCGCTTCCGCTTCCCCGCTGCTGGTGGCCAGCCTTACCTCGATATAGAGGCTGTCTGTTAAATCGTAGTCTATGTCAACGTGCACCAGGCCCTTTTCCAGCAAGGCCAGCGCTTTTTTAACATCCGCGTCTTTCACCGATGAAAAAATATTTAAGTCAAGCGCCGGCGGCGAAATGGAGACGCCAAGAGCAGCGGCCATATCCACTCCGGTATGGCTGGTTCCCGGTATGCCTACCGCCTTGGCATTTTTGAACACATTGGGGCTGACCAGGACTTCCAGCCGGCTCACATCGCCGGGAGCAACATGGTAGGCATGGGCTGCGGCCAGGGCTATGGCCACAGGCTCGGTGCACCCCACCACCGGAGCTGCTTCTTCTCTGAGGAGTTCAAGTAACTTTTCCGGCAGCATCGGGCATCCTTCCTTCTAGACTAGAGCTGTCATCTTCATTCCTTCTTCCGAAGGATGCAAGATGCATGCCAGAGAAAGGCAAGCGTCTCCGGCTTGGCGGCAAAGGCTTGCTGCGGCCAGGCCCCTCCTCTCTATCCCAACTTTGAGACATCCCGTGTCATTATTGGGATAGCTTGCGATAGAGGCTTGACCTGCTGATGCCCAGCAGCTTCGCCACCTTGTTCCTGCCCTCTTCGTCCCAGCCGTACCTGTCCAGGTAGCCGGCTATTGTCTGCCGCTCAAACTCCCTGACCCTATTCTTCAAGCTAATGCGCTCATTGCCCTCGGCAGAGGCCTTGAACCTTCTCTGGATCTCGCTGAAGTGAATCGTATCCCCCTCTGCAAAGTTGATGCCATATTCCACGATGTTTTCCAGCTCCCGCACATTCCCCGGCCAGGAATAGGACATAATGAACTCCATGGCCTTGTAGGAAAAGCCCCGCACATTTTTGCCAAACTTCTGGTTGTAATATTCTAAAAAGTGGGCAATCAAGGCGGGGATGTCTTCTGGCCGCTCCCGCAACGGGGGTATTTCCAGGGGAATTACATTTAAGCGGTAATAGAGATCTTCGCGGAACATCTTTTCCCGGATGAGCTCTTCCAGGTTTTTATTGGTCGCGGCAATTATCCTCACATCAATATCTTTGGGGACGGTGCCGCCCAGTTTTAAAACCTGCCTTTCCTGCAAGACCCTTAAAAGCTTGGCTTGCAGGAAAAGGGGCATGTCGCCGATCTCGTCCAGGAAGAGGGTGCCCTTGTGGGCCAGCTCGAACTTGCCCAGCTTCCCGTTCTTGCTGGCCCCGGTAAAGGCGCCCGGTTCATAGCCAAAAAGTTCGCTCTCCAGGAGGGCTTCGGGGATGGCGCTGCAATTGATCCCCACAAAGGGATAATCGGCCCTGCTGCTGGCATTGTGTATGGCCCGGGCGAAGAGCTCTTTGCCGGTGCCGCTTTCCCCCACGATTAAAACCGTGGAGTCGGAGCCGGCCACCACCTTGGCGCGCTTGATCACATCCTGCATCTTGGGGCTTCTGCTGATGATATGATCGAAGGTAAAGTTGCCGGACTTCTCCCTCGCCCTGAAGCTGGACTTGTGCATCTCTTCAATGTCGGAGAGGGTGGCCACCGCCACCGTATCGCGGTCGCCCTTCTTAATCAACCTTACCGTGGTGATGAGTTCTCTCCGGTAATTGCTGCGGACGTAATGCTCCTCGCGGTTGAAATACTCCCGCCCTTTCTTGAGCGCTTTAAGAATCAGGGCCGAGGGCCAGAATTGGTGAAGGTTCAGCCCTATGACCTGCTCCTCTTTGAGGTTCAGCCCCAGAAGCTGGAGGGCCAGGGCATTGATGTGGTTAATCCGCCCGGAACGTTCCACACAGAGAACACCCTGGTTCACATGCTGGATGACGGTGGAAAGCTCCTTATTCTTCACGATGAGCTCTTCGAAGAGCACGGCCTCGCCGTATTTGCTGGCAATAAGCTCAGACATCTTCTGGAGGAACCTGAGGTGATGCTTTTTCTTGGCGACCATAATCTTCTTCTGCTCTTCGTTGAAGGCAAATATGCCCATGACGCCAATTACTTCGTCCTGCCAGATGATGGGAGTGCAGATTTCAAAGGTTTCCCGGCATTCATCCTTAACGGCGCAGCCGGTGCAGTGGGCATCCTTGCCGGGATTTTCAATCAGGATGGTCTCCTTCGTCTCCAGCACCTTGGCATAGGCGGAATTGCGGGGGATAAACTCCTTCACCAGCTGCTCATAGGGGCCCGTTCCCGCTACTCTCACCAGGTCCCGGTCCACAACAGTCACATGCACGTCGATGGCCTCGGCAATGGCTTCGGCGATCTGCTGGATATTTCTCCCTATCTTTTGCAGCGGCATGTCCGGCCCTCCCTTGCCTGCTGTAACTTTTGCGCGTTCAACATTAAAATGGCATAACCGCCTGCAGTAGGGGACCCTTTATCTTTATTTCATCTTAACATCACCGCCAGCTTTATGCAAAGCCGCCGCCGCGGGCTCGCAAGGCCATGCCCCGGCCGCTCAACGAATAAAAAAATCCCGCCGCCACGGATAAAGCCGGCCGGCGGGATTTTCTACGGTTAAGCCGCTAGTCCCTATTGGGCCATGAACATCTCGATATCCCCGTCCACCGTTCCGATGCTCGCCAGGCCAAACCTGTCCACCAGGACCCTGGCCACGTTGGGCGAAAGGAAGCCCGGGAGGGTGGGGCCGAGGTGTATATTCTTCACCCCCAGGTAAAGCAGAGACAGGAGAACGATGACCGCCTTCTGCTCGTACCAGGCAATATTGAAGGCAAGGGGCAGCTTGTTGAGGTCGTCCAGGCCGAAGGCTTCTTTCAGCTTAAGGGCGATGACCGCCAGGGAGTAGGAGTCATTGCACTGCCCGGCGTCAAGAACCCGCGGGATTCCTCCGATGTCTCCCAGGTCCAGCTTGTTGTACCTGTACTTGGCGCAGCCCGCCGTCAGGATGACCGTGTCCCGGGGGAGCTTCTGGGCAAACTCGGTGTAGTACTCTCTCGACTTCATGCGCCCGTCGCAGCCGGCCATGACAAAGAACTTCCTGATGGCCCCGGACTTGACCGCTTCAATTACCTTGCCCGCCAGGGCCATGACCTGGTTATGGGCAAAGCCGCCGACAATGCTGCCGCTTTCGATGGCTTCGGGAGCGGGCAGGGTCTTGGCCAGGGCGATAATCTCGGAAAAATCCTTTTTGCCGCTGGCATCGGCCTCAATATGCCGGCAGCCGGGATAGCCTGCCGAGCCCGTGGTAAAGATCCTGCTTTTTACCTCTTCGCTTCGCGGAGGAACAATGCAGTTCGTCGTAAAGAGAATGGGACCATGGAAGGGAACAAATTCGTCCAGCTGCCTCCACCAGGAGTTGCCGTAGTTGCCCACAAGGTGGTCGTATTTTTTGAAAGCGGGGTAGTAATGGGCGGGAAGCATCTC
Organism: Candidatus Darwinibacter acetoxidans; assembly: GCF_041936445.1. Lineage (NCBI taxonomy): Bacteria > Bacillati > Bacillota > Clostridia > Candidatus Darwinibacteriales > Candidatus Darwinibacteriaceae > Candidatus Darwinibacter > Candidatus Darwinibacter acetoxidans. The sequence goes on from NZ_JBHGXH010000202.1 coordinate 5,959, forward strand.
GCCGTGGGTATAAACATCCACCCCCGTGCCCCTGGTCTGCTCCAGCAGCTGCTCGAGATCAGTCATGTCGTGCCCGGAAATGAGGATGGCCGGGTTCTTGCGCACACCAATATTTACCTCGGTCATCTCGGGATCGCCAAACCTGGACCGGTGCGCTTCGTCCAGCAGGGCCATGACTTTAACGCCATGTTCGCCCGTTTTCATGGCCAGGGCCACAAGATCGTCCGCCGTCAGCGAATCATCCAGGGTTGCGGCCAGGGCCTCGTAGATAAAGGCATTAACGGCCAGGTCCTCTTTGCCCATATTCTTCGCATGCTCGGCGTAAGCCGCCATCCCCTTGACCCCGTAGGTGATCAGCTCGCGAAGAGAACGCATGTCCTCGTCTTCAGTGGCCAGCACGCCCACGGCGGCAGCCTTCTCCAGCATGGAATCCCTGGAGTCTACCGCGAAGGTCGCCGCATCGTGCAAATCCTTCACCGCCACGGAATTCCTCAGTTCATCCCGCAGGGCCATCATTTTTTTGATCTGACTTTCAATACGCCCGTCGTCAAAGTTGGCATTGGTGATGGTCATGAAAAGGCTGTTGAGAACCTCATAATTCATCCGGTCATGAGTGCTGATATCGACCTTTCCCTTGACCACAATGTCCGCAATTCCCTTGAGCGTATAGATGAGAAGATCCTGCAGCTTGGCCACCTCTTCGGTCTTCCCGCATACGCCTCTAACGGTGCAGCCCTGGTTCCTTGCCGTTTCCTGGCATTGAAAACAAAACATGCCCATTTTTCATCCTCCTTTTTGCTTTCATAAGTTCAAATTGTCCGCGCGCCATAATTGCTTTTGCCGGCTATGCTGCCGGCGGCTGCGCTTCCGCAAGCGGCAAAGAAGCCGGTATTTTCACAAAATACCTGGCGAATTGGTTTTAAAAAAGGCACCAGCTTGTCCGGCCGTCAAACAGCTTTTCGGCAGCCAGCTGCCGCCTGGTGCCTCTCCGCTGCGCTAAAATTATATTACCAACTTCGCCGGTTTATCAAATGAAAATAATTAACTATACTTGAAGGCCATTTGCTCCGGCAGACGATCAATAGGCATTTCAAAAAGGGGGTCCAGGCCGTATCCATTAGGGCCTTACCGGCATCCCCATCAAAATATCGGGCTTCCCCGGGCCGTTGGCATCGGGCATCACCCCGATAATCTCAAAGCCCACCTTCTGATAAAACTCAAAGGGATGCTCATGCAAATTCTTGATGTTTACCAGGTGATTCAGCACCCCCGGGAAAAGGTCCACCCCGCTCAGGCTGGTCATGTTGCAGCTGTCATCGGTGCCCAGCCAGATGGTCAGCCCCCCGCGCGCCTTAACCTGCCGGACCAGGTCCTCCACCAGCGCCCGGCCGATGCCCTGCCGCCGGTACTCCTTCTTCACCACCAGCGGATGCAGCTCCCAGACGCGGCCCTTGTACTGCGGCGCCGCGCTGATCCAGCCCCTCAGTTCACCGCTCGGCGTCACCGCCACCCGGCTGATCCTCCCCCCTTCCAGGGAAGCGCGCACCTCCTGCATGGCGCTTTCCAAGGTGGGGTAGGCATCGGGCCAGAATTCTCCGAATCCCTCCCACAGTATCTGGGCCACCTCTTTTATGCGAGCCTCGTTTTCCGGCACCAGGCTGCAGATGCTTATCCTCTTTGCTTCTATCGTCGGAAGCACAGTCCAACCTCCCGCTAATTCTTTACCTAATTCCTATTTTCCCTTCCCCTTTTTTAAAATAAACCTGCGGCAGGCGCCATCACTTCAAAAAGGATTTTCCTTAAAACCGCTCAACGCACAACCATCGTCCTTAATATTACTCTCACCCCGAGGATTCTCCTCAAGCAGGACTTAAGCGCTGCAAATCGAATTAAAATCTTGTGCAAGTACAAGCAGTCGATAAAAAAATGTCGTCGACCTTCGGTAGTGCACAAACTCCTGGAGATCGACGACACTTTAAAATTTAGCATGCAGGAGCTAAAAACCCTTGACAGGCACCACCTTGCACGCTTGGGTATATAAAAAAACAATCTACAGGCACGATATTATTTGGACATACCACTATTTAACAGATCCTTATACCACAAGCACTTAACGGGGGTTTCCAGCCTACCTATGAGGAATTGAAACTTCTTGGCGCAGAGGATTACTATCAATGGCAGCCCGGTTTCCAGCCTACCTATGAGGAATTGAAACTTCGCTGCGTCTATGACCTTGTTGATCCCTCTTGCTGTTTCCAGCCTACCTATGAGGAATTGAAACTAGTAGCTTTGCAGCTTGTCCCTTTGAGTACCCTTGGTTTCCAGCCTACCTATGAGGAATTGAAACCAGGCTTCTCTTGAACATGACAAGCTGAACCTTTCCGTTTCCAGCCTACCTATGAGGAATTGAAACTCGCCGGGCGGCACCTGGCCGACCTGGGGGAATACGGTTTCCAGCCTACCTATGAGGAATTGAAACCTGGGCGTGGTCACCGGCATGGTGGTGGCGTCAATCCGGGTTTCCAGCCTACCTATGAGGAATTGAAACTAACTTTTTCAGTTCCGCAAACCTTTTCGACTCCAGGGGTTTCCAGCCTACCTATGAGGAATTGAAACGTAAAAGCATACTCCGTATCTTCTTCCCGCTTTTCCGGGTTTCCAGCCTACCTATGAGGAATTGAAACCTGTATTTGCTGCTCTCGCTCTTGCTCCAGCGCCCGTTTCCAGCCTACCTATGAGGAATTGAAACACGGTAAGAAAGCCCGCGCACCCGGCGGTTCATCAAGTTTCCAGCCTACCTATGAGGAATTGAAACCCAGCCAGGCCTTAAAATCCCGGTTTTTGCCGATAAAGTTTCCAGCCTACCTATGAGGAATTGAAACAGACGACACTTACTTTGGAGCGAACGGCACACGGGGGTTTCCAGCCTACCTATGAGGAATTGAAACAGGAAATAAATAAAGTCAAAGCTAAAACCAAGCTAATCGTTTCCAGCCTACCTATGAGGAATTGAAACGCTTGAAAAAGGAATAAAAAGCCCCGGCTGTGGTTGGTTTCCAGCCTACCTATGAGGAATTGAAACGCGGCATTAAAGCCCGAGTAGACGGAGTGAATCGGTTTCCAGCCTACCTATGAGGAATTGAAACGAGCAAATGAGCTATCTCATGGTAGAGCACGCCGGGTTTCCAGCCTACCTATGAGGAATTGAAACTTTTGCTCAACTCTTTCCTTGCTCCCGAGCCGCCCCGTTTCCAGCCTACCTATGAGGAATTGAAACCTCTTCGAAGAAATCCGCTATAACCTCAGCTATAGCGTTTCCAGCCTACCTATGAGGAATTGAAACTGCGATAGACCGGGCCAGGAAAGCGCGGCAGAATCCGTTTCCAGCCTACCTATGAGGAATTGAAACCCCATGCCGCCGAGCAAGGAGCAAAGGACATTGCGGGTTTCCAGCCTACCTATGAGGAATTGAAACGCACATTATTCACCAGGGCTTATTTTGGGACGATACAGTTTCCAGCCTACCTATGAGGAATTGAAACAAAGTGGACGGTGGAGGAGCTTGTGGGCGTCCTCTAGTTTCCAGCCTACCTATGAGGAATTGAAACAACTCAAAGAGAGTCTTAGACAAACGTTATCAAATAGTTTCCAGCCTACCT
>NZ_JBHGXH010000203.1:0-2131 GCF_041936445.1 Candidatus Darwinibacter acetoxidans
AATAACGACTGCCAAAACAATGGCGACGGCGGCGTCATGGATAACGGCACTAGCACCGTCACCGCCCCCGGCAACAGGGAGTGATAACATGCGAATCTGCGTAGTCGACGGCAAGGCGTATTATGCAAAACACCTTCTCCGAGCCAAGCTGCCCGACGGCCCGATCCGCTTCCCCGCCTGCGCGGATGGCATGCTCTGCTTCACCGACCGCGATCTGGCCCGCGCGGAAGCCTGGCTCAAGGAGCAGGGGATCGGCAAAGATGAATACAAAATCGAGGAGCTGCAGCCCCCGCCCGGTTTCGAGAAAACTGTAGGCGTAAAGTATGCGTCAAGAAGCGAGGCAATCGCCCACATTGAACAGGACATCGAGCCCGAAAGTCTGGTGCTTACCCGGTTGCGTGAGAGGGTGGATGCGGCAGAGCGAAGGGCCGAAGCCGCGGAGCAGAAGGCCGAGCGAGCCGAGGGTATGGCCCGGGCCGCCGAAAGCCGCCTGGAGACCCTGGAGAAAGATATTAAATTGACGAAAAAAAATTACGAAAGGGGCGGTCAAGATGCCAAACGGTGAATGTCACGTTGGCGCGGCAAACCGGGCGGAAATAGAGGCACTTAAGCGGGAGCAGAAAACGCAGAACGAATCGATCAAGGACATAAGCGTTAAGCTGGATAGAATCAACTGGTGGCTGGTAGCCTTGCTCGGTGGTATGGTGGTCAGTTTGGGGCTGCAAATAGCCGGGCGGATAGGCGGGTAAGGGGGTAGGCAAAGTACTTCTCCGGAATAACTGTTTTTATTTTTTATTCAAGCCGCGTAAAGCGGTAATTTTATTTAAGGAGAGATTCTGAATGGAAGTCTTTTTAATCATTTTTGTGGTGGCGGCGATCATTGAGGCGATCTGGGAGACCCTGAAGAAGCTGCTGGCGCCCTTGGTGCGGTGGCTGGACGATCGCGGCTTCCCGGCGGACCAGATGGGGGCGCTCATTGTAGCGCTGTTGATCTGTTTCGGCCTGGGCAGTAGGATTGACCTGTTCATCATGCTCGGCATTCCCCTCGAAGTGGCATACCTCGGCATTATACTAACAGCGGTGCTTCTTAGCCGGGGCAGCAACTTCATACATGATTTGATTGGAACATTAAACGGCATACGCGAAAGCAAGAGTCTGATCGACTTCGAGGCAGGGAAGTGATGTAGATGGTGCAGATTATTCAAGACCTGATCCCAAAGGGCCGCCGTAACCGGCCCGGCCACAAACTGGATCCTAAGTATATCACCATCCACGACACGGCCAACACCCAGACCGGGGCCGATGCCAAGGCCCACGCGGCATATGTCAAAAGCACCGCCGCCGCGAACATCCCGGCAAGCTGGCATTTTACCGTGGACGACAAAGTGATATACCAGCATCTACCCTTGAAAGAAAACGGTTGGCATGCCGGGGATGGCACCAATGGCACCGGGAACCGTCAGAGCATCGGGATAGAGATTTGCGAAAACCGGGACGGCAACCGCGCCGCGGCAGAGGCAAACGCCGCCTGGTTGGCGGCGAAGCTGATCAAGGAAGTCAATACACTGAAGCCCTTCCCGGCCTGCATGAAACAACACTACGACTGGAGCAAGAAGAACTGCCCGGCGCAGATCCGGGGACGGAAGAACGGCTGGGCGAACTTCTTGGCGGCGGTAGAATCGCACCTGAAAACGGAGGCAGAGATCACCCGCCCCATCGGTATCTACGTGGACGGCAAGAAGGCGGATGAGGTCGGCTACCTGATCGACAATGCTACCTACGTCCGCGCGTCATATCTGATTGCGCTCATCGGCGGCAGCGTAACCGGACACGGGGACCACATCAATATTGTCTTGCCGATGCGGCCGGACCCGGCAGTAGTTGAAAAATTAAGGACAGACCTGGCCGCGGCCAACAAAAAGATTGAGGCTGCCAGGCGCGCCCTAGGTGCGTAATGGCTGCCCATGACGAGGAAGCCCTGGAACTGCTTAACCAGGGCTTTTCGCATGAAGAGATCCGGGAGCGGCTAGGGTTAAAGACAACGAAGCAGGTTAATCATGCTATACTGCGAGCGCGGAAAAACAGGGCCGTTGAGTATGAGAATAAACGATCCTATACCGAGGCCGATGTT
>NZ_JBHGXH010000204.1:0-1125 GCF_041936445.1 Candidatus Darwinibacter acetoxidans
GGTGACCGAACGCGGCGAGAACACCGGGAAAAACGGTAGATATGATGCATCAGAGACGACTCTTAGGAACGATGCAGCGAAGCACAGCGGGCGTATCGGAGAGACGCCCGTGCATACGGTCGGCTGGCAACCCTCCTGCACATGTGGCACCGAGGAAACCGTGCCGTGTGTCGTGCTCGACCCCTTCGGAGGGTCCGGGACCGTCGCAAAGGTGGCACGGGATCTCGGGCGCTCCTCTATCCTGATCGAGATCAACCCCGAATACGTGCAGATCGCAAAGAAACGGCTCCGCATCGGGGAACAACTCGATTCCGGAGTTTGTGAATACGTTGTCAAGAATTTCCGCCCGGAGGCGACATCTTGAGTTCTATTGTTCTGAAAATACCGACCAAATCACAATCATTCCGCGCCGTGTTGACCGACGCGACGCTCCGGGACCGTGTCCTGGAGTGGGTGGCGGCGGCCGTCACGCTCGACGACGCGGTGTATATCCCGCTCAGGACGGATTGGATGCCGCCGAGGGATCGCCGGACCGCTGACGGGGTAGAGGTGCTCCTCGCGGGCCGGTGGCCGCCGGAGGTGGACGCCGAGACCGGTCCTAGGGTTAGTGCGGCGATCTTCGGCCGAGTATGGGAGATGATTTGTGATGCAGCGAGTAGCGAGAGCGCCGACCAGGCGCAGGGTATCGACAAGCCGGCCACTGATGGTGAGGCGCCTGCGGAGGCGGTCGAGGGAGGTAGTGGAGATCTGCCGGCAGAACGCCAGAGCGCGGAACCGGCTGCGGGTGAAACGGCTGGAAAGGATATAGCAACACGTGGTTTATCAGGGGTAAACGAGGAGCAAATGGAAAACGAGGCGCCGGAAGAGGCGCCTGTCGTAATCCGCATCCAAGCAACCCCGGTCAATCACGTCGACGGGTGGTCGTGGAGCCATGTTGTGACCGAGATCCGGACATGGGCCGCGATCTACCCCGACCCGCTGCCCGACCCGAACAATATCTCTGAGGCTGAGGCCCGGGCGCTCCTGAAGACCATTTATCAGCACCCGGTCGTCATCGCGGAGTTTGAACGACGGCGGATGGTCGCGGAGGCGACTCAGAGGGAGTATCGAGACGCCAGGATGATC
>NZ_JBHGXH010000205.1:0-1800 GCF_041936445.1 Candidatus Darwinibacter acetoxidans
ACTATAAGTCGGCAAAAGTGGTTTTCGAGGGTGACCGGTATCACCCGTTGCAGTTCCGGGAATTCGTATCCGAGCGCGTAAACGCTTCCGTTCGAGTTCGTGGAATCGGGCCGGATGGTGCAGCTTACCAGGCGGTGATCCCCTGCACCTACCGGTGGTCGCCCCACATGCGGAAGAGGAACCTGGCGGTGATCTACTCCTTCGTGGATTACGTCACCGAGCGCGAGTATGACCCCTCCGAGGTCGCGTTCCTGACTCTCACGGTGCGGCATCCGAGCAGGCATACCTACCCCGCTGCGGCTGCCTGTGTCGATGACCTCCGGCGGGGGTGGTCGCTGCTCTCCCGGGAGTTCCGCCGGCACTCACTCGAATACCTCTGCGTCATGGAGCCGGGTTCCGTGAACGGGTTCGCTCACTATCACTTGGCAGTCTTGGGTGCATCAGAAGCCGTCTGTGAGGCTCTCATAACCCGTTGGTGCAACATCACCGGTGCTCTCCCGGTCGGTCAGGATTACTCACTCGTGAAGGATATCCGGAATACCGGGGCGTATATCGCTAAATACCTCTCAAAAACGCTTGAAACCGATATCGACTACCGGTGGCTGGAGCTCTGCTACCGGAAACGGATTCGGACCTGGTCGATGTCTCGGGAAGCCCGGAGATACATTGCCGAGAAATACAAGAACCCGCTGCGGGGTCTCGGAACGTTCGGTGACTCCTGCATGTCCTGGGCTCTCGTTCCCGATGACCAGGCAACCAGGGCCGAAGGCCCCGTATGCTCCTTAGGGGACAAGTACTGTGAACTAGTGTGATACGTGCTCCGATGACGGTTTTAAGCCTGAGGAGAGGACTTGATAATATGGCACAAACTGACGATATGGAAGCGTGGGTTGGTCTTCCCGTGAGACTTCGCGGGGAGGCACACCAGGAAGGGATCGTGAGGGACTACCGGAGCGATCCGCCGGGGCTGCTTGTTATACTGGATTATAGTGAAGATTGTGGTAGTCCGATATGGTTCTCCCCGGATGAATTGGAGTTGTTGAAATGAAGAGCAATGATGACATGGAAGCGGTTCTTCAGGAACTGCTAGAGGAGGCTATGATCACCGGTGGGGGCGTCTGGGTCTTCGGCCCGGATGGGTCTACGGAGCATCTGGTTCCCCCTCCCCGGATACCTCTCCGGGGTCCTACTCTCTTTCCCCGCCGTCGTGGGTGAGGCTCCCTGGACACTCTCCCCGCACCGGGGAGGCTTGCCCCTCCCCGGAAGGGGTATCGCCACGCTCAGCGACGCCGTAGGCGGAGCGTATCGAGCCTCAGCGGCGTTTGAGCGTCATAGACCCCTGAGAAACGGTTTTAACCTTCTAGGTCGAAGGAGAACTTGACAGAAGTGATAATGTGACTAGGAAGGTGTTACAGCACCTTCCCGGGTCTTGTCCTGTTGACGTAAGTTCTACTGATGCTCCTGGTGGTTGTATCAGTAACCATTCTAGACCCGGGAAGAATATTAACGTTTCGAGTGAGCACCAGTGGCCTGAGTCTCCCGGTTGTCGGGATGGGGTGCAGCCTTGGTCAACCGTCCCCGGGGGGGTCGGTGGTGGGGACGGGCGAGGGCTTGCCCCGCCCGGCCCCGGACCCCGGCAACCTCCCCTTGACTCTTTCTACTATAAGTCGGCAAAAGTGGTTTTCGAGGGTGACCGGTATCACCCGTTGCAGTTCCGGGAATTCGTATCCGAGCGCGTAAACGCTTCCGTTCGAGTTCGTGGAATCGGGCCGGATGGTGCAGCTTACCAGGCGGTGATCC
>NZ_JBHGXH010000206.1:0-21915 GCF_041936445.1 Candidatus Darwinibacter acetoxidans
TCTTTTCACCCGCGGCGATGCGCAGATTTTCTATGGCATGACTCGGCTCCCCATCGGGGAGCAGGTCATTGAGGGCCTTCCACTGGTAAGGGATCATCTTCTCCCTGACCACCGCGGCCCGATCAGCCAAGAGTCCTCCCTTGAGCTCCGTCTTCTTACAAGGAACTAGTACGTCCAGCTGCACAGCCATACCCCTTTCTCATCTTGCTGTGGTTCTAGGGGTCGCCCCCGCAAGGTCTATGTTAAGAATTTACGATACCCAACCCCATCTTAACTTACGGGCAGATTTTTGCCAATTACACTAGCAAATTTTTGTATAACCGTTTATAAACAGGATTTCGTTGAAACATGTTATATAATTATACATAACGAGTCTGATGGTTCATGTCTTGCAGTTTATGCATAAGGGGGTGGGGCCTGGCTGTAAAGAGCAAAGGGTTGCATAGCTGCCTACTAAAAATCCACAACCTAAAGGAGGTCATGCTTCGTGAGAGGAAAACTGCTTAATTTGCTCCTTGTCGCGCTGCTTGCTGTGGGCTTGCTTGCTCCAACCGCTGCCGCTCAGGTTCGGGAAATGGAATTCGTGATCATCACCCACAGCGCCACCATTGACTTTTGGATTCCGCTGGTCAAAGGTGCGCAGGATGCTGCGGCCATGATCAACGCCTTTGATCCCACCGTGAAGATCTCGGTAACCCATACCGGGCCCAGCATGTTTAACGTGGCTGAGCAGGTTAATATCATGGAGAACGTAATCCAAGCTGGCGTAGATGGCATTATCTCTACCCTACCCGACCCAACAGCCTTTGACGAGCCGGTACGCCGCGCCTTGGAAGCCGGCATTCCGGTCATTGGCACCAACGCCGACGCTGGCCCGGACAACCCGCGCCTGGCCTATGTGGGTCAGAGCGACTATGATGCCGGCCGCACCCTGGCCAGGACGCTCATCGACCACATCGGCACCAGCGGCAAAGTGGCCATCGGCGTAGAGGACCTGGGACACACCTCCCTGGCTGAGCGCCTCCGGGGCGTAAGATCCGTTTTGGATGAGTATCCGGAGATCGAATACACCATCCTGCAGACCAGCCCTGACCTGACCATCGGCGCCGCCACCTTCGAGACCTACCTGATCGCTAACCCCGATGCCAAGGCGATCATCAGCGTGGACGCCAACACCCAGTCCCACGGTGTGGTCATCCGCAACCTGGGCCTGGAAGGCAAGGTCATCTCCGGCGGCTGGGACCTGGTACCAACCACCATCGAGAACATCAAAGACGGCTACACCAAGTTCGTCATCGACCAGCAGCCCTATGTCCAAGGCTTCTATCCGGTCATGGCCCTTTATCTGTACCACAAGTACGGCATTGCTCCAGCTAACATGGACTCCGGTTCCGGCATCGTTGGACCGCACAACATCGACATGGTCATCGAACTGGCAGAACAGGGTTACAGATAAGCCTCAAGCAGGCACGCTTCAGCACCGGTCGCCGGGCGGCCGGTGCTTAACCTCTGTATAGGGGAGGGACAGAATTGGCGGAGAACATACTCATCAGCTACCAATCCATCAGCAAACGTTTTGGTGGAGTGCAGGCGCTGGACGATGTCTCCTTCTCCATCAGGAAAGGCGAGATCCACGGGCTGATCGGGGAAAACGGCGCGGGGAAATCGACGCTGATCAAGATCACCGGCGGGATCTACCGCCGGGACCAGGGGCAGATCCTCTGGGACGGCAGGCCCCTGGAAGTGAACAGCCCGCTGGAAGCAGAGCGCCACGGCATCTCCATCGTGCACCAGGAGATCCCCCTCTGCGGTAATCTCACTGTCGCGCAAAACGTGTTCCTGGGGCGCCTGATCACCAACCGGTTCGGGCAGCCCAAGTGGGACGAGATGGAAGAACGGACGGTGGAGCTGTTCCGGCAGATCGGCCAGTCCATCGATCCCCGGGCCAGGGTCGGCGAGCTGAGCGTGGCCCTCAAGCAGCTCACAGCCATCGTGCAGGCCCTCAACGGCACAGCTAAATTCCTGATCATGGACGAACCCACCTCGGCCTTGACTCCTGGAGAGGTGGAAACCCTCTTTGAAGTGCTGCGCCGCCTGAAAAATGAAGGCACAACCATCATGATCGTCAGCCACATCCTCAGCGAAATGATGGAGATCACCGACCGGGTGACTGTACTGCGCAACGGCAGGCATGTGGGCACCCTGGACACCAAGGATGCCACCATTGAGGGGCTTGTCCATATGATGGTGGGCGATGTACCGCTGCCCACTCCCAAGGAGAGCACCGCGGTGCGTGGAGAAGTGGTGCTGAAGGTGCGGGGCCTCAGTCAAAACCGGCTGCGTTTGAAGGACATTAATTTCGATCTCTATAGACAGGAAATCCTGGGGCTGGCTGGCATTCAAGGTGCCGGGCGCACGGAGCTGGCCACCACCTTGTTCGGGGTGCACCAGCCGGACAGCGGCACCATCGAACTGGAAGGCAGAGAAATCAAGATCAAAAACCCACGGCAAGCCATCGAGCACGGCATAGGCTACCTGACCGAGGACCGCCGTAATCTGGGCGTGTTCTGGGATATGTCGGTTTGGCAAAACGCCGGTGCTGCAATCATAGATGAACTTACTTCCTACGGGAATGTGCTGGACAACAAGCGCATCGAGGAAATGGCCGCCAAATCCATCAGCGACCTGCAGATCAAGACCTCTGGGCTGAGTCAGACCATCCGCTACCTGAGCGGAGGTAACCAGCAGAAGGTGCTCCTGGCCCGCTGGCTGAATGTGAAGCCCAAAATCCTCATCCTGGACGAACCGACCCGGGGCGTCGATGTGGGGGCCAAGGCAGAGATCCGCAAGGTCATCCAGGAGCTGGTGGACCAGGGAATCTCTGTGATCGTCATCTCTTCTGACCTAGAAGAACTCCTGGCCATGAGCGACCGCGTCCTGGTGATGGCCAACGGCTCCATCAAAGGGGAATTCCTGGCCAGGGAGGCCACTTTTGATAAGATCATGGCACTGGCCGTGCAGAAGTAGGAACAAAAGGAGTGATCGCGGTGAAAAACTTGCTAGGTGCACTGAAGTTCAGACGAGAAGTGGGCGTTCTGGTGGTTTTCGTCCTGCTCTGCGTCTTCTTTTCCCTAGTAACCAACACATTTCTCACGGTGCCCAATATCCTCAACATCCTGCGGCAGGTATCTATCTCGGGCTTAATCGTCATGTTCATGACCATGATCATCATCTCCACCGACATCGATCTGTCCGTGGGTTCCATTTTCGCCGCAGTGGGCATGATCGTGGCCATCCTCTTCCAAAACGGCATGAACATCTGGCTGGCATCCCTGGTCGGTCTTCTGGCCGGCGCGGGTTTCGGACTGATTAACGGTGTCGTGACGGTGAAAGGAGCGCTGCCCCCCTTCATCGTTACCCTAGGCACACAAATGATTTACCGGGGTTTTGCCCTGGTCATCTCCGGCGGTGCCCCCGCCTCCGTCCGCCTGCCGGATGCGTTCTACAACGTCACAGGCGCCCGCACCTTCCTCAACCTGCCCGTACCGGCCCTCTGGTTTTTGGCCGTAACCTTCATCGCAGGCTTCATCCTTCATAAAACCAGCTACGGGTTTAAGGTTTACGCCACGGGCGGCAATGAGGAAGCGGCCCGCCTGTCCGGTATCCACACCGACCGCATCCGCATCACCAACTTCGTGCTCATCGGCGTCGCTTCCGCCCTGGCCAGCATCATTCAAATGGCCTATCTGCGGGGCGTCACCCCCACCGCGGGGCAGGGCATGGAGCTCACCGCCATTGCATCCACTGTCATCGGCGGCACCTCCATGTTCGGTGGGGTGGGAACCATCGGCGGCGCCTTCATCGGCACGCTGTTCATGGGCGTGGTGCGCAACGGACTGGTTTTGATGGGCACCAGCGCTTACCTGATCGACTTGATCATCGGTATCGTGCTCATTACGGCGGTCTTCTTGAGCACCCTTTCCACCAGGGAAAAGCGCTAGGCTTGCCCGGCTGCTGCCAGAGCCCAGCAAACCTGTGACAAAATCTGCTTGGCCAAAAGGGCGGGACGGCTGCTGCCCACGGCCGCCAGTCCTGCCCGCCCTGGCCAGGACGCCAGATTCAGCTGCTTCTGGCTTAGGCGCCTCCACTGCTCAGTGGAGGTTTTTCTTTTCAACCACCCCATGGAGCAGCGGCCAGCTCACCTCTCCTCCCAGGGCACCTGCCCCGAGCGGTAGAAGTTTACCCCCGCGGCCCGCAGGCGCGGTCCATGGGCGGCCAGCCGCAGGCGGTATTCCTCCCAGCTTCTCCCCTGCCGCGGCGACCAGCCGATCTCCGCCACGCCTAACAGCCGGGGAAACAGCATGTATTCCATATCTCCAAGGTTGTGGATGGTTTCAGTCCAGAGGGGCGCTTCCACCCCCAAAACGTCTTCCTCGCCGACATCCGGATAGACCGAGACCGGATCCCAGCTGTAGGCATCTTCCACCTCAATGAGGGCGGCCCAGTCCTGGCCCAGCTCAGTTTCTGGCCCGTATTTCATATCCAGATAGACACGGGTGCAGGGGGACATGATCAGCTTAGCTCCCTGCCTCACCGCCTCCCGGGGACGGGTATCCTTGCGCCAGATCTGGACCAGATCCCCCGGCCGCAAACCCGCCTGGATGATCTCGTCCCAGCCCACCAGCGTTTTACCCAGTTCAGCCACGATATCCTGAACGCGCCCCATAAACAGCCGGTATTCCTCGTCCTTGGTGGAATGGGCCTCATCGCCGCCCACGTGGAGGTAGGGGCCCGGGGTAAGCGCGGCCAGCTCCCCTAGGACGTCCGACACGAACTTATAGGTGATCTCCTTCTCCGCCGCCAGGGTGCTGAAACCCACCTTCATCCCCCGGTACAGCCCGGGGGCAACTCCATCCCGGTTGAGCTCGGGATAGGACGCCAGGGCAGCATTGGTATGCCCGGGGAGATCGATTTCCGGCACCAGGGTAATGGCTCGGCTCTGGGCGTAGGCCGCGAGCTCCTGGTATTCTGCCTTAGTGAAAAAGCCCGCGCGGCCCCCCTCCACCGCGCCGCTTCCGCCGTGAAGGGCCAGGTTGGGCCAGCTGTCGATCATGATCCTCCACCCCTGATCGTCGCTTAAGTGCAGGTGCAGGCGGTTGAGCTTGTAAGCCGCCAAAAGATCCAGCAGGCGCTTAACCTCATCCACGGTGAAAAAGCTCCGGGCCACATCCAGCATGGACCCCCGCCAAGGGAAGCGGGGATAATCCTCTATAAAGACGCCCGGGATCTCCCAGGGACCTTCTGCCGGCGGCAGCAGCTGCCTTAAGGTTTGACAGCCGTAGAAAAACCCAGCAAATCCCCGGGCTCTGATGATCAAACACCCCTCCTCGGTGCTGAGCTGGTAGCCCTCTTCCCCCAGCTCAGTACCGGCGCCCTGGGCTGTGAAATAGATGCAGCCGGGCTCAAAAGCCTGGGCCGCCTCCTCCACGGGTAGGGGCAGGCCAGTTAGGGGCCGAAGCCGCCCTGCCAGATACTCAGCGGCCTGCAGGGCCCAAGTGGAACCTGCCTGAACACAGATTCTGCTCTCCGGGGTTAGGCTGCATACCCCGCCCCGCTTCTCCAGAAGAACGGGCTTGGGGATTAAGCTTTCGTACTGTGCCTTGTTCATTGCCTCCATGCCTCCATCTTGCTTGAGCTGCGGACTACTTCCGCGAACTGCGGGCCAATCCCTGCCGGGCTCCGGCGCGAAAAGTGGGCCCCCCGGCGGGCGGCCCACTCCTCAATAGACGTTTTTCCACCCCTACATCTTAAACCCTTCCGTGAGCTGCATCAGCCGCGTGGCCTGCTCAGCCAGCTCGTTGGCGGAGGCGGTGATCTCCTGCAGCGTAGCAGCCTGCTCCTCTGTGGCGGCAGCCATCTGCTCGGAGCCGCTGCTGAGCTCCAGAGCATAGGAGGCCACTTCCCGGATCCGGGAGCTGATGTTGTTGATGGCCCGCCCGATCGGGCGAAGGTCTGGCCCGCGGACTCTACACTGCTGGAGCCCGCCTGCACTTCCCCTATGCTCTTGTTGGCTTCCCCCATCACTTCCCCGATCTGCACGTTCACTTCCCGCAGGAGGCTGGCGATCTGCTCCGTGGCCGCGGCGGACTGCTCGGCGAGGCTGCGCACTTCCTCGGCCACCACCGCAAAGCCCCGGCCCTGTTCCCCGGCCCGGGCCGCTTCAATGGCCGCATTGAGGGCCAGGAGGTTGGTTTGCTCCGAGATGCCCCGGATCAGATCGGTGATCTTGCCAATTTCCTTGGACTGGATGCTGAGCTGTTCCACACTCTTGTGCAGCTGGGCAAAGCTCTCTTCAATGCTCTTCATCTGGTTGACCGCCTGGGCAATGGCCGTTTCCCCCTGGGCGGAGATCTGCCGGATGGCGGTGCCTTCCTCATCGATGGATTGGACGTTGTCGCTGGTGCGCTGCACCGAGCTGGCAAACTCGCTGGTGGTGGCGGCCATTTCTTCGGTGGAAGCGCTGATCTCCTGGCTGGAGCGGTAAACCGTCCTGCTCAGGTCGGCGGTCTTGTTGCTGGCTGCCTTTAGTTCGCCGATGAGCCTGCCCAGCTCCCGCTGGAGAGTTCGAAATGCCTCGGCCAACACTCCCAGCTCGTCTTTTTTCTGCAGCTGCACTTCGCTGGTGAAGTCCCCTTCGCTGATCTTCTTAGCTGCCGCAGCCAGCTGCAGCACCGGCCTGACCAGCATGCGGTTGGTAACAATGGAACCCACGGCAAAGGCCGCGACCAGGAAAATGAAGCCGATGAGCACCGTGCGCCCCAGCTGCCGCTGGACGTATGTATTGGCTTCGGCATAGGAAACCATGGCCCCCAGCGGCCAGCCGGTGCGCTCCAGCGCGGCATAGGCCACGAACATCTGCTCCTGGCCGGTCTAATCCACCTCACCGGAGGGTGAAGAAAGCACCTTCTGCAGAATGTCGGCATCGGGCATAGGTGTGCCCACTACGCTGGGGTCAGGATGGGCGAGCACGGTCCCCTCCGTGTCCATGAGGACTAGGAAGCCGCTGTCCGCCACCCTGCGGGAAGAGATAATGCCCGCTAAGCGCTCCAGGGTGACGTCAATACCCACAACGCCCAGGGGCATGCTCTCACCCTGCCTTTTGACGGGCAGGGCCGCGGTTACAACCAGCTTACCAGTGCCTGTATCCACATAAGGTTCAGTCCAAATCAGTCCATCCGCCGCCAAAGCCTGCGTGTACCAGGGGCGGGCGGTGGGATCAAATCCGGGAGGCAGGCCGCCAGAGGGCCAAGGGTAGACGTAAAACGCCTTATCCCTTGTTCCGTAGAAGGCATTCTCCACATCGCCGTGGGAAGTTACATAACTCCCTAGAACCTGGGAGACCTCAGCTTCCAGACCAGGTTCATCTAAGACGGCCAGTACATCAGGGTTGCGGCTGAGCATGACCACCGCCTCTTCCACCGACTTGAGGAATCCATCGGCAAAGGCGAGTCCGTTGGACAGGGCTTCCCGGCGGTAACGCGCAGCATGTCGGTGATCATGTCCCTCGTTTGGCGGTATTCATTAATGCCTAAGACCAAAACCGGCAGCATAATCACGACAAAGACCAGCAGCAGCATCTTCCAGCGCAGCGATACTCTCTCACCAAACACCTCCCGGTGGGATAAATGCGGGTATTTCAAAATTCTCCGCATTTTCCCCTATTCCTCCAGGATGTGATTAGTGCCTCAATTCACTTACCGCCGGCGCAGCGGGGCAAGGGGCACCTCCTCCACCCGCAGGCTGCTGGCGCTCCAGGGTATCCCGCCGCTGAAGAGATCTTCGTCCCCTAGGGCAACAGCGGTGGATGCCGTGACTACACCGTAGACGAGATGGCCCAAGAGTTCCCTCAGCACTGTTTTGGGCTGGACATTGCGCACGTCGGTGGCCCCCATGTTGCTCAAGACGCCGTAAAGGCCCACCCAGGCCAAAGCTCCTGTGGTGAGCCCCTTGAGAAAGGCCCGATCGCGGCCTGTAAAGGTCAGCGTATAAACCGTGGCAATGCCCAACAGGCTCCCCACCGTGGCATCGGCCAGCCAGCCCGCGGCCTGGCCCAGGGGTGTATGGGTTTTGTAGGCAGGCAGCAGCATCCCCGCGGCGCGCTGGGGGCCCGCTCCTTTGCTCAAGCCAGATCTGGTCATGAACCCGCCCACCAGATCCTTGGCCACTACGCCAGCCAGCCCTGCCATCATGCCCAGCTGCAGTCGATCCCTCACTTTGATCACAGTATCACCTCAGGAATTAGCATATCCAGCGAAGTATGCTTTTCCCCGTCGGCAGGAACAACAAAAGCTGCGGCGAAGAAGGAAAAAAATGCCGAAGAAGGTGACTGCGGTGATCCGCCATCCCGACCACATGCCAGTAATTGCCACCAAACTGCAGTGCCCGCAATACCAGGCGCAGATGGTGGAGCGTACTGCTCTCCTCCAGCGCCTTCCGGGTCCTGATTGCAAGGTGCTGTTGGTTTTGGCCCCTGCAGGCTGCGGCAAGACGGTGCTCTTAAGCCAGCTGGTTCGCGCCTCTGCCCGTCCCGCCGCCTGGTACAGCCTAGATCCCCATGATGATGAACCGAGGACCTTCATCAGGCATCTCGCGGCTGCCCTCCAGAGGCATACTACCCTAAACGAAGTGCAGCTACACCGCTTAGTGTCTAGGACGGAACCGGAAGCGCTGTGCCGCCCTGCACTAAGCTTTTTTGTCGACGCACTGGAGGCCAGCTCCTCTGGTCTGCTCATCGTCTTGGACAACTGGCAGGTGATCAGCGATCCCATCATCTACCGCTTCGTTTCAGAGCTGATCCCCCTGCTCCCTGCCGGCAGTCAACTGGTTCTCAGCGGAAGGAGCTCCCTGGACCTGTTGGGCCGTCTGGCCCTGGAAGGTCTGCATTTGGCTGGGCAGGTGCAGCTCATCGGCCGCAGGGATCTAAGCCTGACCCCTGCGGAACTGGAGCGGTTTTTTGCCCTGCGGGATAGCTCCCTAACCGAGGAGCAGCTGGAGCTGGTGGCTGCCCTGAGCGGCGGCTGGCCAATCACAGTGAGCTTTTTCGCCCAGCTGAGCAGCGGGCCGGAAACAGCCAAAGAGAGAATTCCCCCTGCCCTGGCCGCCTACATGGATCGGGAGCTGCTGCAAGAAATGCCGGAAGAAATCTCGGACTTTTTGATCAAGACCTCTGTGTTCTCCCAGTTTACCGCGGCCGACTGCGATCAGCTCCTGGGCAGTACCGGCTCGGAGGAGAAGATCCGCTATCTCCAGGCCCACCAGTTCTTCTTGGAGCAGCTGGGCGAGCAGTACAACCTGGTGCCGGTGGTGCGCTCCCACCTGCGCGGCAAACTGGGGCCAGAAAAGCCCGGTTTATACAAGAAAGCTGGTACCATTGCCATCGGCCGGGGTAATCTCCCCCAGGCCATCGGCTGCTACCTGGAGGCAGGGGAAAGCGAAGGCATCCCCGACCTGGTGGCCGCTTTAGGGGAAGAAGCGGTACTCCACGGCAGGTGGCAGGAGCTCAGCTCCTGGCTGGAGGAGGCCCTCACCTTGGAGCAGATCCGGGGCGATCCCCGGCTCTCCCTGCTGCAGGCGCTGGTGGAGATAAACCGCGGCCAGCTGGGACATGCCCAAAAGGCTGTGGACCGGGCCGAGTCCCTCTTCACACTGGCGGGTGACCAGATCGGTCTAGCCGAATGCCAGCTGCTCAAGGCCCGTATCTCCCGGGGCCGCGGCGCCCAGGAAGAGAGCTTCCAGTTTCTCTTTGACGCTGAAACCAATCTCTCCACTTCCCGCTTCAAGCTCCTCCTGGCCATCGAAAAATCCACCATCTATTACGCCGCCGGACGTTTCCGGGAATCCCGGGAGATCCTCAGGCGGTGCCTGGAGGAATACGAGGGGGCAGGGGATGCAGAAGCGCTGGTGCGAATTCTCGAGGCGTTGGGGAACGTCACTTACCTCTTGGGGGAACCCGCCCGGGCGCTCCTGCTGTTTAAACGTGCTTTATCCCTCTGCCCTGAAGGCGTGATGCCGGGGTATGATTTCCAAGACATGATGTCGGCCATCTATGATGATTGGGGTGAAACGGAGCAAGCCCTGCTCATCGCCGAGCGCAGCGAGGCGCTGCGGGAAAAGATGGGCTTAACGGAGCTCCTCCCCTCGTCGTGCCTGCAGCTGGCCATGGTCTACACCAACTTGGGGCGGTTTGCCGATGCTGAGCTCTGTTTCCGCCGCGGGATTGACTATGTGCGGGAACATGAGAGCAATCGCTGCGATTTGGCCCTCAATTTGGTTTTCCTGGCGCGCACCCTGGCCATCCAGGGCAAGTGGGTCGCCGCCCGGGCCTGCGCCCTGGAAGCCTTGGAGGTGGCAGCGTCCCTGCCCCGTTTGTACAGGACCTCCGTGCCCACGGTGGCCGCACCCATTTTGGCCCGCACTGGCTCCTGGGATTGGGGCCTGACTCTGCTCAAGGAAGCCGCAGCCAGTGCCCAGGAGATGGGGTTCAGCAAGTGCCTGGCCTATGCCTACCAGTCCCTGGCCTATCTCCATTTCCTCCACGGCGATGTGGAAAAGGCTCGGGAGTACACCTATCAGGCACTAACCACTTCCGCCAAGATCAACGACCTGCAGAACTTCGTATCCTGCTACCACTGGTACCATCCCCTCTTGATGCATGGACTCGCAGAGGGGATTGAAACCAGTTTCGTGCAGCGGGTACTGCGCAAGGTGGGAGAGCGCTGCCTCAAGCACCTCCTGCCCTTCGTGCCTGGAGGCAGCCCCGAGGCCAAGCAGCGGATCATCCCCGTGCTCGTGGAGATCGGCGGAGATGAGGCCTGCAGCCTCCTGGCGATGCTGCAGAAAGATGCTGTGGAATATGTGCGCAATATGGCTGCGGAAGCCCTGGAGCGCCTGCGGAGTCCTGAGGAGTCGGCCCACCGCGCAGCGGTACCCGCCCTGCGTCTGCAGCTCTTGGGACCCGTGCGCATCTTCGTGGATTCCCAGGAGCTCACGGGCATCAAATGGCGCAGCCAGAGGGCCAGGGATCTGCTTATCTACTTAGCCCATGTGGGCCAACCCGTTACCAAGGACCAGATCATCGAAGCGCTGTGGCCCGATGACAACCAAGACCTGGAGAAGGCAGATGCCCAGTTCCACACCACCCTCTACCGCCTGCGCACTGTGCTGAAGAACTACGGACTGCCGGATCTGATCCAGCGGGGCACCGACGCCTACTCTCTAACGGTGCCCGCGTCCACAGACCTGGACCGCTTCGAGGCGCTGCTCAAGGCCGCCCTCAGCCAGGAAGCGGATTCGCCGGAGCAGATGAAGCTGCTGGAAGAGGCGCTGAAGCACTACCACGGCGATTACCTGGAAAACCTGGATTACCAGTGGGTGATCCCCCACAGGGAAGCGCTGCGCCTGCGCTGCGGGGAAGCCCAGCTGCGCCTGGTGCACTGCTACTTGAGGGCCAGCCAGTACGAGAAGGCCATCAGCGAACTGGTTATGCTGCTGAAACGGGACGAACTGAACGAACTCTACCATGCGCTCTTAATCGAGGCGTACGCCAAAAGCGGCCAGCGCCAGGCGGCCCAGCGGCAGTATGCCCTGCTCACGGGCATCCTCCAGAGGGAACTCGGGGTGAAACCTTCCCCAGAAACACAGCAGGCCTACCACAGCCTCAACCTAGGACCCCCAAGCGACTGACGAGCAGAGGGACGGCTCCAGAGCAGATCTGGAGCCGTTCTTGCTTTCCTTGTCCCAAGCCATCATTCGGGATACCGGGCGTATAAAACGTTGGGGGCAGAGACGTATTTGAGTTGGCTATCATCCCAAATGCCTTCCCAGTCGCCCTTCGCAGCCGGGCCAGGCCAACCCACATCTCCTCCGCGCTGAGTATCGCGATAGGAGGTGAAGTAAGCATTAGCAAAGCCCTGGAGGCGAGAAAGGTTGCTCACATCAATGACGACATCCTGGTATACCCTCAAGATAGTCCCTGTGCCTAGCTGAATGGTCGTTTGATCAAGAGCCAGGCCGCTGAGGAGTACATAGGGAACACCGGTGTGCAGCCACTCGACGGACTGGCGTGTAAATAGAGGCCAGCGTTCGCTGTAGACGTAGATAGCGTTGTAGTCGTTGTCGACGATAACCAGGCTGTTGTCCGTGTCAATGTTCACATCGACCTTCAGCGGGTACAAATTGCGCTCAAATCTGCAGTTCTCAATGGTGCCGTTGGGAGACATGAGATCCAGGGCGCGGTTGTTATCCTTGAAAAGCGTGTTTTTGATCGTAACTGCGTTAGAGTTATCATAGACCCTCAGAGCTGCCCAGCCATCGGACAAGCTCTCGCCGCCGCCTCCGTAGGCAATGACGCAGTGCTCAAAGGTGGCTCTAGCCTCGTTCTCTATTAGGATGGAGTTCCAGTCACCGCGCTGGGGATCATCAGGAGCGGGTCCACTGCTGTCGCCGCCGTAGGTGCTGTCGTGTATTGATGTAAAGACGACAGGTCTTCCCGCTTCCCCCTTGGCCTCCAAATTCGTTCGGACGGCCATGTCGGCACTCGCGGGCAGTTTCACCGTGACGCCCGGCCCCAAGGTCAGCTTGCCACTGTCGTCAATGTACCATTGGTAATCCTCCAGCACAAAGGCGGCTTCCGACTCAGCCCAGGAAATGCTCTGGGTGAATGTCGACGTGGGCCGCGGCTGCACAAAGATCCCCTGATAGGTGTTCTGTTCACTGGGAGCCTGCGGATTGTGGAACGTGTTGGAATCGTCCAGGCTCGTAGAGACGTTAATCGCCAGAGGTTTTTCGTTGAGATAGAAAGTATTCCCCTCGATGGTTACCTTCTCCGCCTCCACGGCATATAAGGCAAATCCCTCGGCGAAGGCAAAGGTGCAGTTCTTGACCGACGTACCCGAGGAAGAGCCCAGATCGAGCATACCATCCATCCAGCCGCCGCCGCCGTAGTAGAAATGGCAGTACTCGAACTTGTTCCCGCTTCTGGTGCCCAAATACACTGAACCCCATACGCCGGGTTCGGGCGTGGTCGCATCCTGGTTCCCATTGGTGTCGCCGCCCCACAGATCATCGTGGAGGGATGTGAAAACTACTGGCGACTCTGCGCTGCCCTGGGCTGAGATGCGCCCGCTGTCACGTGTAAGCAGGGAAAGGCCGTCGCCGAACTTCACCACCGCGCCAGCGTTGATGGTGAGCGTGCCCCTAACGTAAATGTCGTGTTGATCGATTACGTAGATATTCCCAGCTACCCAGGTCACTGTACCGGTGATATCTTCTCTTACGTACACAATACTGCCTTTGACGGTGAAATACCAGGTATGGGAACTGGACACCCCCGCACTGTTGGTCACCTTAACTGTTACCTGGGCCGGGCCAGTGGTTCCTGGGGCTTTCCATTTCGCGGTATTCAGCTGCGGGTTTTCTATGGTTCCCCGGGTGCACGTCCACTCGGACTCCAGGGGCAGTCCCTGGGGATCATTGGTCTGGATGGAGAGCATGATCTCTTCGTTGATATTCACCTCAGCGCGCTGTGTGGGGCTGGATTCCGGTTTCGGGTTGAGAATCCTGGGCGGTTGTACGCTGCCGATGGTGATGGTCCAAGTATGGGAAGCCGTACCGCCCTTCCCATCAGCCACCGTCACCTTCACAGTAGCGCTACCCGCCGTACTCGGGGCTGTCCACTTCTTGGCCGTGCTGGTGTTCCCAGCATCGAGCGTGCCCTTGCTGGCCTCCCACAAATAGCTCAAGGCATCGCCATCGTCATCCTTGGCAGTAACACTGAAGTCCACTACTTGTCCAGGAATCACAGTCAGAGTTTTACCTGCTGGGATGGTAGAGGTGATTTTGGGAGCCTTGTTCCCACCGCCGCCTCCGCCGCCGCAGCCCTGCAGCAGCAAGACTAAAAACAACAGTAAAACAACAAACAGCTTGCGTTTCCCACTCAAGACAAGACACCTCCTAAGTTTCTAGGGCTTCTTGTCTGTTAGTGTAGCAGTGGGTTCTAACCAAAAACTGACCAAATTCCATCCATCTGCAGCGAAAAGCGCACTAAAACAGAAAAACAGACCGCCGAGGGCGATCTGAGCGGTATTACTCCTACGATTGCAGGAAGCCAGCTGAAAAGGGCGAAGATCTGGGAGCATATCCTATGGTGGAGGTCGTGCCCGTGGTCTTATGGGGTCCCTTGGTGAATGCAGCGGCTATTATCTGCGGTGCGCTCTTGGGAAGCGTGGTCCGGCTGGCGGAGAAAACCAGCCAGACCATCATGCAGGCCCTGGCTCTGGCGGTACTCATTATCGGTGTTTCCATGGGCCTGCAGAGCAGTAATATCTTGATCCCCATCGCTTCCCTGGTTGTGGGGTCGATTCTGGGGGAGAATCTGGATCTGGAAAGCCGGATCGAGCGCTTCGGGGAAAAACTGCGCGCCATGGGCGGCGGCCGGGTTAAGCTTGGCGCGGCTGATTTTTCCCAAGGTTTTCTCACGGCAACCCTGGTTTACTGCGTCGGGGCCATGGCTGTGGTGGGCAGCCTGAACAGCGGCCTTACCGGGGATCACCAGGTGCTTTATGCCAAATCCATGCTCGATGGCACCACAGCCGTTCTTTTCACGGCCTCCCTGGGTCTGGGCGTGGCCTTTTCCGCCATCCCGGTCTTTATCTACCAGGGAGCGATTGCTCTTCTCGCCACCTGGATTGCTCCCTTCCTCAGCGAGCTTGTCATTCAAGAGCTCACCGCAACTGGCGGCATGCTCATTTTAGGCATCGGGCTGAACATGCTGGGTTTGACCAAACTGCGGCTGGGGAATATGCTCCCCGCGGTGCTGATTGCGGCTCTGATCGCCCTGCTTTGGCCCTAGGGCAGTTCTACTCAGCGGGCCGCGATACCTAAAATGGCGTGCAGGTAGCAGGCGAAATCGCCGATCTCCCGGCGGTCGTCGGTTAGATCTTGGCGCCAGCTTGTATCCTTTTCCTGCCTGGCCAGGTACCTGGCCAGGGCATTGCAGGCGCCGATCAGGGCGTTATGCGTGATCGTCCTGGCTTCATCCATGTTCATCCGCTTCTTGCCATCAGCAAGCTGCCAATCGGTGCGCATCCGCGCATACTCCACCGCCAGGCTCACCAGATCGGAGTACAGCATCTGCGCATCTGCATCTCCCCCAACCGCGGCCTCCAGCCGGCGGTGGATGTCCAGCGCCGTTTCGTAACGCACACAACCACCTCCCTGGGATCTGTAAGGTCATCCCGCGGGAAAGGGCTCTTCTGTAAACCCTGCGTCGCGGTAACCCTGGCGGATCAGATCGAGGTAGGACTCCCTGGGTTTGACTCCGGCGTCGCGCTCCTTCCTCTCCTCAGTCATCACGTAGGCCATGACCGCACACTCTGCATCCTGGAGCGTGACAACAAAACTCCGCTTGCGGTAGGACTTGGGATACCCTTCCCACCGATCCAAAGAAACCTCGTCGTCCTGCCCGATCTCCCAGATCACAGCTGGGGTCTTCGCTCCCCGCCGTGGCTCAATGGTGGCTGTGCGGTAAAACTTCAGGTTAAAATCGGGCAGGTAGGTCGGGCCCAGCAGTTTCGCCCCGGGGCAGCGCTCCTTCATCTGTCCGGCATACATATTGCTCCCGTAAGCCGCATATTTCCTCCGCCTGGGCCTAATTTCCCCTAAGAGCCGCCGCCACTCCTCTGTATGATCGGCCCCCCAGGCTCCCTGATAAACCCCTTCTTCTTGGAGGACTGCCTCCCGTTCATCCAGGATGTTCCAGACAGCTGCCTGGAAGCGGGGGGCAAGCGCCGGTGAGCGTTCTAGAAACTCCCGCAGCCCCCCCTGTCTGAAGGCATCCAAGGCCTCAATCGTTCCCCGCTCCGCCTCGTAGCCGTGCCCCCTGAGTTCCCTTCCCAAGCTGGCCTGCAGAGCCCTGGCCAGCACTTCTTCAACGGTCTTGGGGGAAATCCGGGGCTCGGGCCGCAGGTATTCCCGCATGAAAATTGCAGCCGCCAGGTAAGTGGGGTAGTATCCGAAGTCTACCCGTGCGTCCGCGGGCATTTCCCAGCTGTCGGTTAGGCGAAAGGATCCATCCTCCGCTTGAAACCGGGCAAGCTCAAGGAGGAGTTCAGCATCGGTGGAGATCCTTCCCTCCAGAATATCCTTCAGTGCTGCGACCCCCGCCCGCAGGGCCGGGAAATCCGGGTCACGGGCGGAGACTCGCTGCAGCACAAATCCGCTGTTCATGGTGGAACCCCCTTCGTGGATTGTCGAGATAACCACACACAAGCTAAGCACAGCAGGCTTTTTCAGTTAGCTGCAGAAAACTACTCTCAACTGCCAGCCAGACCGGCTATGACGGGAGGGACGTACCGTATGGACTGCACTGCACTCAGGGAAGAGATCAGGACTTACCTGGGGCTTGCTCCCCCAGGTTCGCCCCCGGCGTTCCAGGTTTTAGAAGAAGAGGAATGCGAGGGGTATTCCAGGTTTTTGATCAGCTATGGGGGAAGTGAGGGCGATGAGATACCTGCCTATCTCCTGCTGCCCCAAGGCTCCGGGCCCTTCCCCGGCGTGCTCATCCACCATCAACATAACGGGGAACGGCATCTGGGGAAAAGTGAAGTGGTTGGCCTAGCGGGCGACTTTCTGCAGGCCTTTGGCCCGGCCCTAGCCCAGCGGGGCTTTGCCGTCCTTGCTCCCGACTCCATCTGTTTCGAAGACCGCAGGCCCAACCGCCAAGGCACGGTTCCAGATGGGGACAACGACTTTTTTCAGCACTACAACGAAATGTGCTACCGGCTGCTCCGGGGGAGCACCTTGATGAAGAAGGTGCTGGACGATGCCAACATCGGCTTTAACCTACTGAAAAACCACCCCCTTGTAGATGAAGCCCGCATCGGGGTCCTGGGCCATTCCTACGGTGGAAACACGGCCATCTTTCAAATGGCCCTCAACACCGAGCTGGCCTTTGGCTGTGCCAGCGGAGCGGCCTGCACGTACGGGCAGAAAATGCGCGCCGGAACGGGCCTGGAGATGGCGCTGGTCATTCCCGGCTTCTCCGCCCGCTACGAGCTCACAGACCTGGTGAAATGCGCCGCTCCCCGCCCGTTCCTTTTGGTCTCTGCCACAGAGGATAAGTACTCCCTAGATGCCCACATCATTGAGGCGGAAGCTAGAAAAACTTACGCGCAACTAGGTGCCGCAGATCGCCTGGTGCACCACCGCTACGGGGGCGGTCACGCCCTAACCGAAGAGAGATTCTGGAACATCATCTCTTGGCTGGTGGACACAGCCCGTGGGCCTACTAGCCCCTGAGGGTGAAGCGCGAGACCAGCTCCTGCAGTTTCACGCCGGTGTCCATGAGATCCTGGGCAGAGTCGGCCACTTCCTGCATGGAAGCTGCCTGCTCCTCCGTGGCGCTGGCTATGTCGTGTCCGCCGCTGTTGATCTGCTCCAAGCCAGCGGTAAAGGATTCCACCTGACGGTTGATTTCCGCCACCGCCCCCAGGATGCCGCCGAGGATTTCACTGCCCTCCCTCACCTTTTGCAAAGCGATTTCCGCCTGTCCGGAACCTTCGCTCATGCTGCCCACGATACCGGCGATCTTGCTTTGGATCTGTCCGATGAGGGTGGCGATCTCCTTGGTGGCCGCGGAGGACTCCTCCGCCAGCTTGCGGACCTCTTCCGCCACCACTGCAAACCCGCGGCCGTGTTCCCCGGCCCGGGCCGCTTCAATGGCGGCGTTGAGGGCCAAAAGATTGGTCTGTTCGGCGATGGCGCTGATCGCGTTCACGATATTACCGATCTCATCCGAGAGGGAGCCCAGGCCCGTTACGTCACTGGCCAGGGTGTAGGTCATCTCGTTGAGGGCTTCCATTTGGTTCACAATGCCGGCCACCGCCTGGCTGCCGCGGCTGGCCTGGCGGGACACTCCCTGCACCATTTCATTCATGGCCCGGGCGTTGGCATTCATGGAGTCTAACGTCCCGGAAAACTCGTTGGTGGTGCTGGCCACTTCTTCCACCGAGGCACTCACTTCTTCCGCGGCTGCGGCCAGCCGGGCGCTGGTGTCAGCCAGGTCAGCGGTGGTTTCCGAGATCAGGCTCAGCGCTTCCCTGAGGCTGTCCACTGTTTTGTTTACCGCCTCCGCCACACTGCCGATCTCATCCCTGGAACGCATCTCTACGCCTTTGGTCAGATCGCCAGCGGCAGCGGATTCAATGACCACCTGCACCTGATGGAGGGGCTTGGCAATCTGGCGGCCAAGGAAGATCGCCGCGGCTACGCCCAGGATCAAAAAGCCCACCGCTACCAGTGCAGCCACATTACGCAGGCGGTAAACATCTGTGAGCACATCCGCTTCCAGTGCTCCCACCCCGATGATCCAGCCGGTGGAAGGCACAGGCGCCACCGCCACGATGCGGCGGCTCCCTTCGGCCTCGTAGCGGATGATGCCGGTTTGACCCACACCCAGCTCCCGGACAGCTTGTCCCGCTGCGGCCAGCTCTTCCTGCTCCCGTTCGTTAAACAGGTTCCTCTGCTCGAGCACGTACTCCCGGTTGGGGTGGGCGAACACCGTTCCATCGGGGCTGAAGACCACCGCCCAGCCCCGCTCGCCGAAGCCTAGCCGATCGGTCATGGCGTTCAGGGCCCCGGCGTCGCGCCTTCCCACCAGGACGCCCACCACGCGGCCATCCTGCCAAATGGGTACCGCGTACATCAGGACCAGGCTGTTGGTAACCCGGCTCACCAAGAGGTCAGAAACCCCCGAGCGTCCCTGGAGGGCCTGCTGCACATAGGGCCGGTCGCCCAAATCCGCAGTGGTATCATCGGTGTACTGGGCGAACCCCTGGGGATCCACCACACCAATGGCCAGATACAAGCCCAACCGTTCCAGTTCCGCTTGGAGGACGGGCTTTTGCACCTCCCAGTCCATGCTCTTGATCTCCGGCCGCGCCGCGATGGCCTCCAAAGCTGTGAGCTGTACTTGGAACTGGCTTTCCAGATAGACGACGGCCTCTTCCACTTCCCGCAAGAGAGCTTGTTCAACCTGGTTGATCACCGCGGAGGAACCGCTGAAATAAGCGATGAGTCCTAACCCCGCACTAACAACGAGCACCAAGACGCCGACGAACGCGCTGATTTTGAGGGCAATACTTCCTCTCACTTGGGGCACCTCCCTGGCTGCGCCTTTCCCTTTGTGTTCAAGTTCCAATGTTCTGATTTCACATTTCTTCCCAGGATTTTATTCTTTATTCTCTTCCCTTGCCGATAGTCCTTGTACCCGCGCTTAAAAACCGCTTGCAACCGCCTTCACAAAGTCCCTTTCCCCACCGCGCTGGAGGTCTGCGCCAAGGCAGGACTTCGTGGAAAAAAATAGTATCTTAGCCGTAAAGGGGAAAAAGAGGGAGGTGTTATAGTGACGGAGCAGGCTACGCTCTTTACCGCGCAGGTGCACAGGATGGATTTTGACGCCGATTCCATCTACACATCCATAGGTAGAGAGATCATCAGGTGGGACAAGAAAACCAAGCAAGCCCTGACCGTGTACACCCTTCCGCCCAACGACAATCTGAACAAGGGTGCCCGCTTCGCGGTGGATGAACGCAGCATCTACGGCAACAGCATTTACTTCTTCCACGTCATGGATAAAAGGAGCGGTGAGGTCACTTACCAGCAGCGGTTTGGCAGAGACAACCAGTCTGACTTGGATCTGGGGACAGTCTTGGTCGATGAAGGGAACATCTACTTTCCCGTACGCAATCGGGGACTGGCCGTGGTGGATAAGCGTAACTACGACCGGGTCTGCTACTTAAACGAAGAAAAGGGCAGCGTGTGGGCACTGGCGCAGGATGAAAGCACCATCTACTTGGGGGGTGTGGACAAAAACATCTACGCCTTCGAGAAGGCAACCCTCAAGCACACCGCCACCTTTTCCGGGCACAAAGGTAACATCCACGACCTCTTTTCCTTTCAGGATTACCTGGTTTCTGTATCGGCCGACAATTCCCTGATCTTCTGGGACAAAAAAAGCGCCTCCCCGGTGCAGCATCTGAAGAAGATCAAATGCTCGCTGGGCTGCGCGGCCATGACCGAACAGTATTTAGTCTGTGCCGCTAAGGGCACCATGCGCATCTGGGACACCAAAAGCTGGGCACTTCTGCAGGAAACCCCAGTCTCCTTCGGCACCATGTTCTTCGACGACGGGGTGATCTACATCGCCAACCGCAAGGTGCCCCGGGTGGATGTGTTCACCATCGAAGATGCGGTCCGGGGGAATGCTGGCAGATGCAGTTGATGCCTCCGGCTTCATCTTCCTTTTTTCTTCGCCCTGGCGTAATCAGGCGACCTTTTCTCTGCGCAGAGGACATAGTATCCGTCGATGTATTCAACACGTACGCCGCCGAAAAGGGAGATGAGCTTGTTTTTGTACCACTCCTTGCGCTTCACCACCATGTACAGCTTGCCGCCCAGGGTGAGGCGGTTGAACCCTTTTTCCAGGAAGTGCTTGGCCACGGAGAAGTCGGTATGATAGGGCGGGTTGCACAAGATCTTGGTGAATCCGGTCTCCGCTAGACCGCTAAAGCCGTCGCTTTGGCAGACCAGAATTTCCGAGACGCCGTTGAGGACTGCGTTTTCTCGAGCCAGCTGCACAGCCAGGGGATCAATGTCAACCATGACCACATTCTGCGCTCCGATGAGCTTGGCCGCCAAGATTCCCACCACTCCGTAACCGCAGCCCAGATCCAGTACCCTGTCTCCCGGCTGAAACTCCACAGTGGACAGCATGGCCAGGGTTCCCTTGTCTATGGCACCGGGGGAAAATACGCCGGGCTGGGTCTGAAAGCGCAGCTCCACGCCTTTGATCGTTGTTTCAATGAAAAAGCCCACGGCACATCCTCCAGTCCATTGCTGCGTCCCCCATCATCAACGCTCCCCGTAGGGTATATTAGAGGCGGGAGCTTGAACTCCTTTTCCCTTGCACCGTACCCGCCTGTGGGGGCAAAAGAAAAAGACCGGAAACTCCGGTCTCCCTAGCCAGACTTGCGGTAATTGGGGTATATCTTCCTCTTGAACACTTCCACCACATCTTCGTTGAATCTCGTTCCCGCGTTGGCTTCCAGATACTCCAGGCAGGCGGCGGGGTTCAAGGCCGGCCTGTAGGCCCGGTGGCTGGTCATGGCATCCACAACATCGGCGACGGTGGTGATCTGCGCCAGCAAACTGGGCGTTTTCAGCTTCCCGTTAAGGGGATAGCCCCCCTGACCGTTGGCCCACAGATGGTGACCTAAGACTATCTCTGTCACTGCATCGCTGAGACCCAAAGGTTGCACCAGTTCATACCCTAACTGGGGATGGGTCTCTATGATCGCCCATTCCATGGGGGTGAGGGGTTCCTTCTTTTTCAGGATGGTTTCGGGGATAAGCTGCTTACCCACATCGTGCACGGAGGCACCGATTCGCAAAGCATCAAGTTCGGCGGCTGTTAACCCCATGCTCTGCCCGATAGCCAGCACCAGAGCTTCCACTCTTCTGCTGTGTGCGACGGTTTCCTCATCCAACCCGGCCATAACACTCAGCAACACATCATCCGGAAAGTGCAAGGTGGATCGACATCCTTTTTGAAAAATAAGAAAGAGCCCTTTCTCCACTTAAGGAGCGGCCCTTCATGACCACAACGCACATTATTACATCAGACCAATCCGAAGTCAAGACGGTTATGATAATTAGTGCAAAAGGCTCATTGTAGAATGAAATGCAACACGAAGAAATGAATGGAACCACAGCCAGAAACCCTGTATGATGTTGGTAACCAAACTAACACGATACGGAGGGTTTAGCTATGGTTCCTGAACATAAGAATACCACATCTCG
>NZ_JBHGXH010000207.1:0-7544 GCF_041936445.1 Candidatus Darwinibacter acetoxidans
TGTAGAAGCTTGGACTCGATCTGACAGACGACGCCTGGTGAGCGATCGGGTATCGGTGTCCGACGGATCAGGCGGCGATCATTTTCTCCCTCGTCATTGGCAAGGCGTCAAGGAAGGTCTGCATTGGCGTTTTGCCGAAGCACCAGCGTCCTTGATGCGGACGCGCTTCATTGTATCCCACGATCCAGGAATCGAGGTCGGCCTGCAGCTCGGCTAGCGATCGGTAGACTTTCTTGCGGAACGCCACGCGGTAGAACTCATTGAGCGCGGTCTTATGGAAGCGCTCGCAGATGCCGTTTGTCTGCGGGCTCTTGGTCTTGGTGCGCGTGTGGTCGACGTCCTCGATCGCCAGATAGAGCTCGTATTCGTGCCGCTCCGGATTGCCGCAATATTCGCTGCCGCGATCGGTCAGCACCCGCATGAGCTTGACCTCATGGCTGTCGAAGAACGGGATCACACGATCGTTCAACAGATCGGCCGCGGTGATCGGCGTCTTGCGATCATACAGCTTGGCGAAGGCGACCTTGGCGTAGGTGTCGATGAAGGTCTGCTGGTAGACCCGCCCGACCCCTTTCAGGTTTCCGACATAGAAGGTGTCCTGCGCGCCGCAATAGCCGGGATGCTCGCTCTCGAACTCGCCATGCGCCTCCTTTTCGGTCTTGGCCTTTTCCAGCGCGACAACCTGCGCCTCGGTCAGTACCAGTCCGTCCTGCGCGCTCTTGGCTTCCAGTGCCTTGAGCCGCTTGGCCATGGTTTCAAGCTCGTGCCGCTGCCACACGCAGCGCACGCCGGCGGGCGACACGGTCAGCCCGCGTTTCTTTAGTTCGTTGGCAACCCGCACCTGGCCGAAGGCAGGCTGCTCGAGCGCCGTTTCGACGATCGCCTCCTCGATCTCGGGGGCAACCCGGTTCTTCAGCACCGGCTTGCGCCGGCTGATCTCCTGCAAGGCCAGCTCACCGCCTTTGTCGTAGAGTTCCTTGAAGCGGTAAAAGCTGTCGCGCGAGTAGCCCATGATCTTGCAGGCTTGGCTCGCATTGCCGAGTTGCTTGGCCAGCTCCAACAATCCGACCTTGGCGCGGATGATCTTCTGTTCGGTGGTCATGACGGTGTCCTTTCAAACCGCCGAGGCGGGGCGCTTCGCCACCCCGACCGCTCCACGCCCCGCCTCGGCTCTGATTGTGCCGTGGACCAGGCTGCCACCGTCAGATTAAGTCTTAGCTAAAGCAAATATTGTTTGGCAATAGCCCTTCACCGGAACGGTCAGTAGGATTGCTACAATGCTTTCGCCAACGATGATATGTCATCGTGCTCACGCCTAAGGCCCGCGCAATCTGTCGTTGGCCATGGCCCAACGCCGCGAGGTCGTCCGCCTGTCGAAGCTTTGCGGCGATCTCATCGCTCGTGTGCCGTTTCAATACCACCACCCCTAAGCGCCCAGACCATACTTAGAGAGTCGACATAAACTGCTCTGAGTATTCTGGAGGTTAATATTGTTGAGTCTGCAGTCTAACTGCTCCAGGGACAATCGAGAGGAATTGGCCACAAGTAATTTATCAGAAGAAGCAGATTGTATCCAGCAAATTATTGACACACAAACAAAAATTGTGGGTGAACTCAGTGACCTGCTTCGGGTTTCGTCCCGCCTTTAGGTTAGATCTTTTAGCTAGCCCTATTCACTTAGTGCCCTTCTCGACCGAGTTGCAACTTCGTTCGGAGTGAGCGCGTCGCGGCTCCAACGCTGGTTTGCGTTCTGCGGGATTGCCATCGGCGCTCCTTCCTCCTTCCCGAGTTCCCCCCGCGCCGCGCCATCAACCGCCCTTCAGTAGAGCCATCGGAGCTCCTCCAGGGATCGCCAAGCTGAAGAAATTTCAGGAGAAACGGCTATAGGTTGATTGCCTGAAATCTTGCATAAACAGGTTGTCTATAACGATTATTGTGATATAGTGGTAATACACGCGTGGATGTTAGTCGCACTGAGGGGGGCTCAGTGCATTTTTATCAGATAGTGGTAGTGAACGATGCGCGATACTATTATTGCGGTCGACTATTCGCAGATATGTTCTGAACTTGAAGGCCGGATTGCGAAACTGGAGGCCGAGAATAGGGCCCTGGAAGAGTACTGCCGTGAGCTATCGCCTAATTTTGTTGACGGCCTGATGGGTCAGGCGGCTTTGGCTTGAGGCGCGGCCGATCGGGCGACGACCTCGATTCCGTCGGCGAATTTCACACCTGTGATCAGCTTTGGCAACTGGTTGTGGCCATCGAGGCAACGCCAGCTCTTCTGCGCGGCCTCGATGAGCTTGAAGACCATCGCAAGCGCCGTCTTGTTGGAGAGGCAGCCTTTCGATCGGATCGTGCGATGCCGCACGGTCGCGAACGTGCTTTCGATCGGATTCGTGCTGCGCAAGTGCTTCCAATGTTCGGCGGGGAAGTCGAAGAAGGCGAGCAGCGCCTCGCGATCTTTGGTCAGGCATTCGACCGCCTTCTCGTATTTCGGAGCGTAGCTTTCCGCGAAGGCGTCGAAGGCGGCGACGGCCTCCTTCTTCGTTTCAGCCATCCAGATGTCCTGCAGCGCGCGCTTGGCCTTGCCGTGCAGGCTCTTCGGCAGCTTGTTGAGGACGTTCGCCGTCTTGTGCACCCAGCACCGCTGCTCGCGCGTCGAAGGCCATATCTCGCCGAGCGCCTTCCAGAAGCCGAGCGCGCCGTCGGCGACCGCAAGCTGCGGCGCCGTCGAAAGGCCGCGCCGCTTGAGGTCGAGCAAGAGGTCGCGCCAGGATTGGGCGCTCTCGCGCACGCCGTCGGCGAAGCCGACCAGCTCCTTCTTGCCCTCGGGCGTCGCGCCGATGATCACGAGAATGCATTGCGCCTGATCCTCAAGACGCGCCTCCAGATAGATGCCGTCGACCCACCAGTAGACGTATCGTTTGTTCGATAGATCGCGCTTGCGCCAGCGGTCGTGCTCCGCGCTCCACGCGTCCTTGAGGCGGGCGATGGTCGAAGCCGACAGGCCCGGCGCATCTGCGCCGACCAACGCCGCCAGCGCCTCCTCGAAGTCGCCGGTCGAGACGCCTTTCAGGTAGAGGATCGGGATCAACGCTTCGAGGCTCTTCGTCCGCCGCGCATAACGCGGCAGGATGTTCGGGCTGAACCGGATGCGCTCACCTGCGTCGCCCGCGCGGTCGCGCACGCGCGGCTGGCGCACCGTCACCGGGCCGATGCCGGTCATGATCGAGCGCTCGGGCAAATGTCCGTGCCGCACGATCCGCCGCTGACCGTCTTTGGTCGTGCAATCGGCGTGGCGGGCGAGAAAATCCGCTACCTCGGCCTCGACCGCTCGCGCAAGCAGCGCACGCGCGCCCTCACGCAAAACTTCGGTGAGCGAATCGGCAAAGGTCACTGGCTGGGAAAGCTGGAAAACGTTAGTCTCGGTCACGGCGTATCATTCCTTCGGTGGAGAAGTGGAGGCTCGAACACCCCCACGATACGCCGCCTTATCCCTTTACGCCGTCACCAACTTCCGCGCATAGCTCGTACTGCCGCGTGCTAAGAGTTACTTTAGCGAGAAAGCGTAGAAACGTCGCCGGTTCGCTTCGGCCGCAAGATGGCTTGGCTTGAGATTGTTGCCGCCAGTCGCCAGGTTTTTCGAGCAAAGAAGGACATTACCATCGCCCTCGATCGAACCGGTGGGTTCCTCCCGAGAAGTGGCCCCTCCCGAGACGTTAGGCCATTCTGAGTGAGAGAGCCGGCTAGGCTCGAACCCGCGGAGGGCGGCTCGGCCGAAGAAGAAGTCGAAGTTTACCGAGCAACAGATTGCATTTCCCACACCCGTGTCATCGCTGGGCTGTCCGAGTCGCCTTGGTCCGAGCGCGCTATAGGACGAACGTTCGGGGGCGCGCCAAGGGTGATACGCTCAGTACGGCCCGACAAATGCCGCAACACCACCAAACGGACCGCTGAACCGATAGTTCAACCCGATCTTGGCTGTGCTAATCCCATCGGGCCCTGAATGGTCCCAGCTATAGCTTCCAGCCGGGATGACAGGGCCGCCTAGAGAACCCGGATTTGGTCAAGACGAAGCCGGGCGAGATACAGTCGGTCCCAAACCAAAGGACGCAAACCCCATTCCAACGAGCCTTGGTGTTTGCCGTCGTGGAGTCGTAGGATAAATTCCGTCCACGAAGGTTTTCGATCATTTTATTAATCGAGCATTAACCTCAATTCGAATAAGCAAGTTTACGCGTTTTTCGTGCTCAGCTCCGATGCGGCCTCTGGCTACGGGGATCGTGGTCACTTTATTGCTCCCGGGAGCATTAGCGGCAGCTGTCGAGTTGCGCATGCACAGATGGGCAATGCGCTCTGGCCGTGCGGCTAACCTCCGGCGCTGTTCAGGTCTGTCAAAGGATCCTCGGGCAAGCACGGCTGGGACACGCTGGCCAAAGGCTCGAAGCCGAGCAAGTGTCGCGAGCAAAACTTGCTCAACGTGAGTTTGGGGGATCTTGCGTGGTTTATGACCTGAGTTCACAGGAAGCTACACAACCAAGTGGCTTGGAGGCGGCTGGGAACGCCCCCCATCGAGCCAAACGCATCTTACGGGTCCCTGCCGAGGAGTTTCCAAAACCGCGCCCGGAATCTCCGCTAATCGACCAAATTAGCGCGACTTCACCCGCAGCGGTATGGGATGGCGAAATACGGATTGATAGCCAGGACCGGGCCGATCTTCTGGGTGCCGCGTATTCGCGGCCAAAACGATACCCCATAGCGATCATCGCAGGCTCGGTGTTATTGGGACTTAGCCTTGGGCTTGGGTGGTTCGCCCGATCAACACATGATCAGCTAGATAACGCCGCTCCAACCAGTAGCGGCTCTCAAGACGTGAAGGCTGTTCCGTTACCTCCCAAGCAGGCCACACTCCCTCCAGCACCAACCGCTGTTTCTTTACCGGCGAAGCAGACCACACTCCCGCCAGCACCAATTGCAGTTTCTTTGCCGGCGAAGCAGACCACAGACTCTCCAGCACCAACCGAGGTGGACCAGACGAAGCTTTCGGCCCGGCCCATGGCTGTACCCGACACGAGGCCGGCGACCATCAAGGGCTGGACGGTTCGTACCGTCATCGCCGGAACGGCCGTCTTGGAAGGCCCGAATGGCATTCGTAATGTGAGGCGCGGAGATAAAGTGTCCGGACTCGGGGAGATTGAGGACATCCTGCGTTGGGGCAAGTGGTGGATCGTTGCGACCGAAAGGGGTCTGATTTCGACGCAATAACAAACGACCTATTGTCAGGACCTCCGGCCCCCCTATCGCTCCCGATGCTATTCGGCGTCGGGGTCCCGACGCCGATCGGCGCCGGGGTCACCAGTACCGTAACCATTAATGTCAGTCGCTTACTGGGGTCACATTCCGAGCCGAATAGATTCATCAGGCGAACGAGGCCGTCGGACGCCACCCGGCGTGCGTCCACGCATTGCGGGTCCGGATGTATCGATCACTCCGCCAATGTGATCGGGATGCATATGGGTAAGGATGATCCAATCCAAAAGGCGCGCATGCGACGTCTCGATATGGCGGCAACCGACCGGGTCATGAGCGGGGATGCATATTCCGTTTCCGGGCATCGGTTACGTTGAAAAGCGCGGAAGCAGGTGGAGGTCGCATTAGTGGGGGTTGCGGAGCAAATTGAATCTCTATTTTCCTGAGAGAGGAAGGAGTTATACGAAGGTAAATTGCTCCGAATTTCCCGGAGACAATCTTTGTTGAGAACTATGCGGTCATCGTGGGCTCTTCGTCAGGCTGCCTAGAGAAGAAAAACTGTTCGTGAAGTCGGTGGGGCTGTCGACCGAACTGCATGCAGTAAGCATTATGCCGGCAGACAAAGCCAGCCACGGAGAAACTCGAACAGGCACACTCATAATTGCATGGCTCACATAAGACTAGATTATTCTCCAATAGGGGTCCGACAAAAACCTTTAGAAAGTGTTCAAAGCGACGAAACTTTTTCCAGGAGTTGCTCGCGTACATCACCAAAGAGAAGCGAGCGCACTCCCAGCTCGCGCATGTTGGGCTGGGAGGGAAGGCATGACGGCGAGCCTCGGGTCACCATCGCCATAATTGTCGGTGTTCATGCGCGACAATCTTGAAGGCGTTTTACAATGGGCGCAACGCGCAGACGATGCTGACGATAATAATTAAAAAAAAAGGTCTCGGCGCACCGGGCTATTAGGGGCGCTACGAGCAGGCGGCCCCTATCCGTCCTCGCGATCGCCGGAGAACAGGGATCAGCGAAGACCGTCTGCTCAAAACTCCGGCGCGCGATGAAACGCTGCCGGTCCATAGATCCGGTGCAGCTCGCAGCCGTCGACGCTCCTCGATCGCCTCGCGCGTGAACAGGCACGGTCGACGAGTTCGTTCGCTAGAGTGGAGGGCACCCGTTCATCACCTCCCCCGAAAAACCTTTGACCTGAACATGACTGGCTCTCGATCAACCTGCGCAGGGTTGCGTGGTTCTGATGGCTTAGGGGATTATCCGCAGCAGCATAAGGCTGCCAGCTTCAAATGGACGAAGACCTTGCCAAGCTGAAAGAAGCAGTTCGAAATAGGAAGTGCACGGATTGTGCGCAGGTAGCTGACCGACCGGCGGCGTCGCCGTACTCGGGTTCCACCTTCACAAGTGGCGCCTTCGCCGGGACCGCACTCAGCGGGGCTCGCGAAGGCGGGGAATGACGGTCGCTATGTCGCGATCCAAAGGATCTGTTTTCTCGCGCGCAGCTTCTTTCTCGCGCTCCTCGCGAAGCAACCAATATATGTGTGCTGAAAAAAGAGAACCAAGGAATACTGCGGCGGATGCCGGGATGAGCATATCCACACCACCGCCATCTGGGATCACTTCCACGATGCGTGAAAGTGCGGCTGCCAATCCGAGGACGCAGACAACGGAACTAATCATAGTGACGTGGATCGAACGAGAAACGGCCGCAGATAGCGACAATATACCGATTATTATCGTCAATATATCGCTGATCCAGGGCATTTCTTTGCCGCCGCCTACTGTAAGAAAGTCGTGTGCCTTCTGTTGTGCCTGATTTTTTTCCGCTCGCCTGCATCTCCCGCCAGTTCGGCCTCGTGTCGGCGCCCCAGAAATATCAGGGCCAAGGTGAAGGACGTAACCAGTCGCATAGTCGGAACCACATTATATGTGGCATTGCAGTCTTGAGCGGACTGGCTGGCATTGCGGGGGTTGGTCAGGGCAGGGACTGAATGAAAGTCGACGCGGTGATGAGGGTAGTCGATCTGCCGATGCCTCTGCGCAAACGCGGTCGAAGCCGGGGTAAGAACAAGTACAGCAAATGAAGGCGAAAGTGAGCTTGGTCAACATTGTCCCGCCTTCGCTCAGCTTTGCGGGGCCGATTTAGATTGCCGTGACTACAACAAACCGTGAAGCGCGTGTCCACCACCGCTGGGCGGATGCCGTTCATGGGGCATCGATCCGACCGTCTGGCGATCCTGGCGATACATTCGCCACCAAAGACCGAACCACGAGCGCGCAT
>NZ_JBHGXH010000208.1:0-6943 GCF_041936445.1 Candidatus Darwinibacter acetoxidans
TTGGCCGTGGGCGATGCCCTCGGCCAACCTACTGAAGGCAAAACCCTGGAGTACATTAGAAGCACTTATGGAAGAATCACCGATTTTGTGGCGGAGCACCCAGGGGTTAGCGACGATACGGAGTACGCCCTGTTTTCCGCCAGCATTCTTTTGAAATATGGACTGGGGTTTACCTCCCGGCAGGTGGCCCAGGAGTGGATGGAACATCTAGCCAGCCAAGCCGGGGGCTTTAAGGGAGCGGGCTTCAGCGAGATGGCGGCCATTGAAAACCTGCGCCGCGGCCTGCTGCCGCCTGCCAGTGGCGATCACATCCACTCCTGGAGCGACGGCCTGGCCATGCGGGTGGCTCCTTTCGCCATTGTGGCCCCGGGCAAGCCGGCTTTAGCCGCGGAATTGGCCCGGCGGGATGGTGCTGTGAGCCACTCCGGCGAAGGAATTTACGCGGGCCAAGCGGTGGCAGCTGCCACTGCGGTCGCCCTGACCTTGGATCCTGCGGAAAAAGACGACGAGGTCTGCCTGCTCCTGGCCCAAAGCGCCCTAGAAGTGATCCCCAACGATTCCTGGACAGCCAGGGCCATAACCCGGGGCGTGGAAATCGGCAGAAGCTGTTCCGATGTTTGGGAAGCCTTGGAATCCCTCTACGGTGCCATAGTGGCCCAGTACTACCACTGGAGCGATCTGGCCCCGGAAGCGGTGGGCTTAGCCTTTGGGCTCATTGCCGCAGCCAGGGGCGACTTTGTGCAGAGCGTCTTGGGCGGTGTGAACATTGGTCGGGATACGGACACCATTGCCGCCATCGCCGGCTCGATCACGGGAGCTTTGGGCGGGCTTGCATCCATTCCATCCAGCTGGGGAGATCCCATCGAGAGTGTGCGCGGGATCTGTATCAAGACCGTGGCGGGCATGCACGTTTTGGACACGGCAGATGCCCTGGTGAACCTTGCGCAGGGAGGGGAAGCGGATGAACTATGAAGTACGGGCCAAGGGAGCGCTCTACGGTCTGGCCATAGGCGATGCAGTGGGCTGGCCTGCTTTGTATCACCGCACTTATACTCTTCCTTTCTGGACCCGCCGCCTGCGCCGGGAGATTGACGCTGCCCAGGAGGATCAAAGGGTGCTTCGTTTTCCCATGCCCTTTTCCCTGAACCGCCCCACAGAAGATCTGCAGTTTGCGCCCACCGATGATACGGAATGGGCCAGCTTCACCATGGAGGCCCTCCTGGAAACGGAGGGGGAGCTCACTGAGGACGTGATCCTCAGCCGCTGGCTCGCCCTTTTAGATCAAGAGGAAGTACGGGGCAGTATCAGTGTTCAGGGAGCCCTGCATAACCTCAGGCGCGGCGTCCGCCCGCCTGTTACCGGCAGCGATAACGCCCATTATTTCGACGACAGCGCCTGTCTGAGGGCTATTCCCATCGGAGTGGTCTGGCAGGGGAACAGGGAGAAAATCTTGCAGCAAGTGGAGCTGGATGCACAGGTGACCAATTCCAGGGACGGCCTCTGGGCAGCGCAAGCCTTAGCTGTGGCCGTGGGAGCCCTCTGCGGAGGCAGTGGGCTCAAACAAGCTGTGGAACTGGCTCGCGCGGTGCTGCCTGGGAACTCGTGGGCCGCCAGGACTGCGGCCGAGGCCTGGGAGATGGCGATTGAGTCAGCTGGCAGTGCTTTTGACCTCATTCCCAAGCTAGATCGCCTGATCAACAAGGAATATAGTTACGGTGGGGCGGCACCGGAGGTGCTGGCCTTGGCCTTTGCCATTACTGCTTTAGTGGACTGTGATTTGGAGCGCGGCATCATGTATGCCCTGGCCTTTCCCAAGCTTGCCGACAGCCTCGCCGCGGTGGTGGGAGCCCTCTGCGGAGCGGGGAGCGCACACGATCATCCCGCCTTTGCCGGCTGGCTGCCTGTCCTGGCCAAGCTGCGGGGGATTTGCTTGCCCCATCTGGCTGGCCGGGATTATCTGCAGCTCGTCCAGGACCTAGCCGCTTTGGGCTCACGCCTGGGCCAGGGAGAACGGAGGTAGCAATTTGAGAATCACATGGATCAAACCGGAAGAACTGTTAGAGCACGAATTCACCCAAGCCCAAGAAGAAGGGAAACAGGTGGAGGAGCTCCGTGCCCAGTGGCAGGAAATGAAGGAACAGGCCCGGGATCTGGCCCAGCTGCGGCACTGGACAGAGACGTTCTGGCAGCGTTTGGCCGTCCTGGAACCAGGGCCCTGGGAGCGAGATGAGCCTTCGGAACTTGCCGCCATTTTTGCTGCTGCAGCGCCGGAGCGTTGGCCGTCGTTTGGGGATCTGGATCCCGCCCAGGTGGAAGACAAAATCAAAGGAGGCTGGCTGGGCCGGGCCGCGGGTTGCCTTTTGGGCAAACCCGTGGAAGGTAAGCCCCGCAGCTGGATTCGCACGCTCTTGGAAGCCAGCGGGCGCTGGCCCCTCAGCGACTATTTCACCGCCCAGGGCGTGCCCGAGGAAGTGTTCCGGGAATACACATGGCATAGGTCTTACGTGGAGGCCCTCAAAGAGAACATTGTGTGTATGCCGGAGGATGATGACCTTAACTACTCCATGCTCAACCTCCATGTGGCGGAACAGTTTGGTCCGGGGTTTACGCCAGAGGATGTGCTGCAGACCTGGCTGACCACCCTCCCCGTGCTGCAGGTGTTCACGGCGGAGCGGGTGGCCTACCTCAACGCCTTGAGGCTGCTAGAACCCCCTGAAACGGCGCGTTTTCGCAACCCCTACCGGGAATGGATCGGCGCCCAAATCCGGGCTGATCTCTGGGGTTGGATTGCCCCGGGTAATCCCCGGCTCGCCGCGGAGCTGGCCTACCGTGATGCGATAATTAGCCACACCAAAAACGGGATTTACGGGGAGATGTTTGTGGCGGCCATGATCGCGGCAAGCTTTACGCTCACGGAGATCCGGGACATCATCCAGGTGGGTTTAAGTTTTATTCCCGCCAAGAGCCGCCTGAGCGAGGCCATCCGCTTTACTCTCAGCCTCTATGATGCCGGCGGGCACAGCTTCGAATCAGCCATGGACAAGATCAGCGAGCGCTACGGGCGTTACCACTGGGTGCACACCATCAACAACGCTGCCCTGGTAACCGCAGCCCTGCTGTTCGGGAAAGGAGATTTTGAGCGTTCCATCTGTTATGCAGTAATGGGCGGTTGGGATACGGACTGCAATGGTGCCACCGTGGGCTCCATTGTAGGAGTCTTGCTGGGCGCAGCGGCCCTTCCCCAGAAGTGGATCGCCCCTTTGAACAATCGAATCCGCACGAGCCTGCAGGGCTTTGATAATTCCAGTTTTGATCAGCTCGCCCGACGCACTTTGCTTCAAGCAGAGAGATTTGACAGCATTTCAACGAAAGAGTGATTACCATGATGGACGAACGGAGAAAGGTTGATAAGGCTTTTGGAGCATTGGCGGGACTGGCTATTGGTGATTCCTTCGGCGATGCTTCCCGGACAGAAGCCAATCACCAGCGCTTTGGCATCACCATGGATTTCACCGCAGAGGCCTCCTGGAGTACAGATGATACGGAATTTGCTCTGCTCACGGCTCAGGCCTTAATTGACTGCGGGGGACAGTTCTCCACAGAAGCTGTGGTGGCGGCCTGGGAGAAATACATCCTCTACCAGGAGGATTTCCACCGAGGCGGTTCCAGCGAGATCGAGGCAGTGGTTAACTTGAAAAGGGGCCTGAAGCCCCCCTATACCGGGATGTACAACGCTTACCACCACAGTGACGGAGCGGCCATGCGGGCGGCGCCCATCGGCATCGTCTGTGCCGGAGATTTGGAGAAGGCGGCCCGCTTTGCCCAGATCGATGCGGAGGTGAGCCACTTCCGGGATGGTGTTTGGGGTGCCCAGGCTGTCGCCGTGGGAGTAGCCTGCGCCATGGTTGGCGGAGGTGTCGACGATGTGATCGCCGCTGCGAAGAGCGTAATCCCGGGTGACTCCTGGTTCTACTACACCTTCAGTAAGGCCATGGCCATCGTTGACCAGTACGAAACCTTGGAGGAGTGCTGGGTTCCCCTCCACACGGAGCTGTGGACCACCTACAAGGCAGCTGTTCCCGAAGCTGTCTCCCAGGCCTTTGCCCTCTTCCGTTTGAGCCAAGGCGATTTCCGCCGGGGAGTGATCTACAGCGGGAACTTCGGCCGTGATGCGGATACCATCGGAGCCATAGTGGGGGCGCTGCTGGGGGCTAGCGTGGGTGCTGCGCAGATTCCGCCCCGCTGGATCGAAAAGACCCGTTACCCCACGGGAACCTGCCTAGAGTTCACCAAGGGGAAAGACCTTGCGCAGATCGCCCAAGAGCTGGCGGAGTTAATGGACTAGAGGAAGGAGTACGGCATGTTGCGGAAAAAGGAGCTGAGGATCTTCTCAGCCACATCATTCATGGGCCACGGGGTAGACAAGGAATCGCTAGAGCGGGCCATGGACTACGACTTGGATTTTGTCATCGCCCAGGGCACAACCACTGATGCAGGGCCCTATTACCTGGGTGCCGCCAAGCCCGTCATGGCGGAGGAAGCGCTGCGCAGGGACTTGGAGCTGATCATCACCATCGCCAAGGCTAATGGAGTGCCCTTCATCATTTCAGCTGGAGGCTGTGGTGCGGATAGCACCACCAGGTTGGTTCTGGACCTGATCGAGGATATCTGCTCTCAACACAGCCTATCGCTGAAGCTGGGGGTAGTATGGAGCGAGATCGCCAAGGATTATCTGCTGTCCGGTTTGAAGCAGGGAAAAAGGGCGCGGCGGATTGTGCCCCATCCGGCGCTGGAGGAAAACTTGAGTGCAGAGAGCGTGCTTCAGGCGGAGCGCATTGTGGCCCAGGTGGGCCCGGAAGTGATCATGGATCTGTGGGAGCAGAACCCAGATCTGGACGGAGTAATCGCCGGGCGGTCCCTGGATGTGGGGCTGTACGCGGCCATCCCTCTGCTCCACGGTTTTGACAAGGGACTGGCCATGCATTTTGGGAAAGTGATGGAAGATGGGGCCTTGGCGGCCACCCCCGGCAGCGGGAATGACGGACTGTTGGGGATAATTCGGGAGGATCACTTCGACGTGCGCCCCACTAACCCCAAGCGCCGCTGTACACCAGAAAGCGTCACCGGGCACGCCTTCTACGAGCGCAGTGATCCCAATCGAGAGGCTAACCCGGGTGGGGATCTGGATATCAGCCAAGCTGTGTATACGCAGCTGGATGAAGTGACAGTGCGGGTGAGCGGAGCCAGGTGGATCGAGGCGCCTGCCTACACCGTAAAGCTGGAGGGCGCAGCCAAAACCGGCTACCGCAGCATCTGCATTGCCGGGATGCGGGATCCCCAGGTAGTGGCGAATGTGGAACTGATCCTCGAGGAAAGCAGGGACATCGTTGAGGACTATTTCTCCTACTTAGCAGAAGACAGCTATGCCCTGAACTTCAAGGTTTACGGTAAAGATGCGGTGTTGGGGCCCTTCGAGCCCACGCCCTATGTGCAGGGTCACGAGATCTGCGTGCTCATTGATGTGGTCGCGGAAACTCAGAAGCTGGCGGACAGCGTTTGCTCCTTTGCCAGTTCAACCATCTCCCACCACGGTTTCCCCGGGAGGCTGAGTACCGCCGGAAACATCGCCATCCCCTTCTCTCCGGGGCGGGCGGTGCCCGTGGGTGAAGTGTATGAATTCAGCATCTGGCATGCCTGGCCCCTGGATGATCCTAAGGAGCCTTTCCGCACCACCATTGAGACCATTGCAGCGAAGGGAGGGAGGGCGCAGTGAAGCTCAAGGACCTGGCTACCGTGATCCGCAGCAAGAATGCTTCGCCCTTTGTCACCACTCTGGATGTGTTCTTCGCTCAGAGGGAGAACTACGAGGCGGTGAAGGCCTCAGGTGTTTTGACCAAGGAGCTCTTGGCTGAGCTGTACAAACTTCCCGTGGAAAGCGTCTTGGGCATCTGGTTCGTCGACGACTGCCAGGGGATCAAGATGTCCATTCTCAAACACGTACCCTCGGATCACCCTTCGGCAGGGGATCTTTACGGCGCGCAGCAGAATGCTCCGCTTTTGGAGATAGAGGTTCCCAGCTAGAAACGTGAAGCGATTCCCCAAAAGGGCGCTACGTGACTAGAAGCGACGGGGCCCAGCGGCTGCTTCCCAGGGAAGAACCTCCACATCGGTCTGAATATTAAAGGAGCACCGCCTCGTAGAGGCTAAGGTGCTCCTTTTGCTGTTCTTACCAAAGATCATCAACCTGGTCTTTTAGTTTTTTGAACTCCTCCGGATCCTCCAGGCGGAGTTCGTTGGTGTTGGCCCGGACGATCAGGGACTGTCCGGTGGTGGGGAGTTGGGCCCGCAGTTCGATCATCTGGTCTGTGTTGATGCTGAAGTCGATGCGGATGGGATGCGGTATTCCCGTTGGAGACGGGGGGATGTCCTCAATAACCGCTGAAATCCCGGTGAAATACGCTTCTGCCAAAGAATTGGTGTGGGGATTGAGGGTCTGGAATACCCGCACCTCTATGGACTCCTGGTCCGGCCACAGCAGATTGTAGTTCTTGGACACGGAATAGGGGATGGTGGTGTTGGGCGCACTGAGGGGATCATAGGTCAACTGGATCTGTCCGTGCACTATGTCCGCCACCTCAACTCCGATGCCGTAGGCGTAGCTGTCAATAAGCTGCAGGGGAGCTTCTCCATCTGCCTCCGTCTGCTGTTTCAGATGGGCCATGATGGCTGCCCCCATGGAAACCGCCAGATCGGGTGGGACATCGGTGGAGATGGGGCAGTTGAACACTGAGGCCACCATCTCCCGCGGTTTGACCCCCCATTT
The DNA here is from genome assembly GCF_041936445.1 of Candidatus Darwinibacter acetoxidans. Taxonomy (NCBI): domain Bacteria; kingdom Bacillati; phylum Bacillota; class Clostridia; order Candidatus Darwinibacteriales; family Candidatus Darwinibacteriaceae; genus Candidatus Darwinibacter; species Candidatus Darwinibacter acetoxidans. The sequence goes on from NZ_JBHGXH010000208.1 coordinate 6,824, forward strand.
TGGGAGAATATCTGCTTAGTGTTTCAACTATCACATGGTTGCCCTTTATTTAGGCCACCATCATTGCTGGTTTGACATCTTGGCCAACATTACTGCGGTAGAACGCCATGGGTGCTTTAT
>NZ_JBHGXH010000209.1:0-1358 GCF_041936445.1 Candidatus Darwinibacter acetoxidans
AGCTGCAGCCTCAAAGGTCAGACCATTAATGGTGACTTTGTTAGTTGCTACTACGGTATCAACGGTCAGAGTAGCAGCAGCCACTTTTGTGTTGGCCGTAATGGTTGCGGCGTTGTTGGTAACCACCTTCCCCCCAGTACCTGCGGCATCCTGAGCCTGCATGACTTGACCAATAGAGGTCACTCCCGCAGCCATTGCGCCAGTCTCCCACACGAAAAGGGCTTTGTTCCTGAGCCCTAGGTTGTAGTAAGGCCCGGTCGATGCGCCGTTGATTGACGCGGGAACGATTGCTATATCAACTTTGTTAATCTCACTCAAAAGTTTAGCCATTGTATTCTATTCCTCCTTCCTACTACTGCAGCACGACGAACGGGCTAACAGTGGAAACGCCGTCACGGGCCAACAGCGGAGTGCTCAGCCAGGGCTGTCCGTCAACATTCCAGAACGCCTTGATGATAGTGCGGTTCTGCGTAAATAACGGGTGCTCGCTCATGCTGAGTGAGATACCGCTACCGTCTTTAATCAGGTAGTAGTTGAGGTCTACCAGTATCAGGTCGCCTTCTGCTCCTAATATCGGGCTCTGGTCGTTGAGCAGGAACGGGATACCAATCAGGGTGCCCGGTGCTCCTTCTCTTGCATTGGGCTGCCACACCAGGTTATTGCCGGCATCCACCATAGACATCAGCTGGGGCAGAATGGTCTGAGAACCTATCCATGCCAGGCGACCGCCGAACTTGGCGCGGGCAAACATGTTTACAACATCAGTATAGGCAATAGCTCCAGCACCTGCACGAGCTACCTGTATAGCAGCGGGATGTCCAATAATGCCTAAAGGCTGACCTGCACCGTTACCGGATAGGAAAGCATCTTCTTCAGCGGCAATTATCGCCTTGCGAAGTAGGCTAGATACCAAAGCACCAGCGGCCGCACTGTTACGGAGTAGTTTGTCGGTAACAACCACATGGGCGGCTACTTCGTTTGGTTCTAAGCGTATTTCGCGGAATAAGGGTTCGGTTTCAGGCTTGGTTGCGCCCTCTGCAATCCAGGATACCTGCACGCCTGCGTAAACGCCATTAGCGTTGCCCTGGTCTAGTGCCGGGATGGTGATAGCGGCATCGGGCGGATCTCCAGCCGGGATGACCTGCGCACGGGGTCTGAATATTGCGCTCTGGTCGTCAACCATCTTAATCTGGTTACTAAACTGTTCGGGTACGATAAACCCGCCAGAGGCACCGAAACCCATGTTAAGAAAACGTTTCTGGGTCTTGTCGCTCATTTCCCGGGCTCTCAAAGCCTGATCATGCGGGTTGTACTTTACAGTCTGCAAGAACTCGCCAAAGTCGCGGAACTCCTGTTCC
>NZ_JBHGXH010000210.1:0-1205 GCF_041936445.1 Candidatus Darwinibacter acetoxidans
CGGTGGATATTACGACATTACCGGCATCGTGACGGGCTTTGCGCCTCAAGAGATCGCTGCAAGCGACGTCATGCAGGCCGAGGTCACAATCGCTGTGACTGCAAAGCCGACGTATGAAGAGCTGGTAGAAATCATTCCATAAGGAGGGGTATTAAATGGCTGAAGCAACGGGCCTAAAGACCCAGTTCATATTGGGGGCAAACACAATAGGACAGGTGGCAAGTATTTCTCCGCCAGGGCCAACGAGAGAAACGGTTGATGTGGAGGATCTTAACCCCACCGATGAATTCAAGAAGAAGTTGATTGGGCTGATAGATGGCGGGGACATGTCATTCACAATCAACTTTAACCCAGAGGATGCCGGACACCAGGCCTGCGAGGCCGCTCTGTATAGTGGCGTTAAGCAGACCTGTAAAATCAAATATCCCAGCGGAAAGGGCTACACCTTTAGCGGCTATGTGACCGGATTCGCACCACAGGAAATTACCGCCGGCGATGTGATGCAGGCTGAGGTGACGATTGCGGTCACAAGCAAGCCCACATATGGCGCAATAGCGTAGGAGGATATGAGATATGGCTAAACTGAAAATACTGACGAGAGACGCGATCCTGCAAGCGGAGGACCTCCCTCGCGAGCTGGTTGAAGTGCCTGAATGGGGTGGTTGCGTCTACGTGCGCGCACTTACAGGTGCGGAGCGTGATGCTTTCGAGGCCTCAGTGGTCGAGCAGCGCGGGAAGTCAACGAAAATGAACCTTCGCAACATCCGGGCGAAACTCGTCGCGCTAACCGCTGTTGACGAGGAAGGCAAGAGGCTGTTCACCGACGACGACGCCGCGCTTCTCGGCAAGAAGTCCGCTGCGGCCCTGGATCGTGTGTTTGATGTGGCGCAGAGGCTCTCCGGCCTCAAAGACGAGGACGTGGAGGAACTAGCAAAAAACTCAGAGGACGACCTCAGCGAAGATTCTATTTTCGGTTAGCCCTGGCTCTTGGCATGACCGTTCGGGAGCTCCTGGAGCGCATTGACAGCCGGGAGCTCTCTGAGTGGACAGCGTTTTTCGAGATGGAGCCGTGGGGAACTGAGGTCGATGATTGGCGGGCTGGGCTGGTGGCGTCTACCATAGCAAACGTCAACAGAGACCCGAAAAAGCAAAAGAAGCCATTCCAGCCGAAGGATTTTATGCTTGAGCGCGACAAAGAACCCACA
>NZ_JBHGXH010000211.1:0-24502 GCF_041936445.1 Candidatus Darwinibacter acetoxidans
CAATGCCCAAGCTGCGTCTGAGCTCTATCGGTAACACGATACGACCAAGGTCATCAACTTTGCGGATAATGCCTGTGGACTTCATGATCTCCCTCCTCACCTCGATCATAAAAAAACTTTTTTTGGCACATTTCATTATACCTGTTTTGGAAGGAGACGTCAATTTTTGTCAATACGATTTTGGGGCGTTCTTCAAGCACTCCCGGAGGGTATCTCCCCGCAGGCCAACCCTGGTTGACTCCAGGGTCAGAACATCGTGGGGCTGGACGTTGCCCAAGTTGACGTTGGGACCTAGGCGCACCAGGAGGTAGTTGTGCTGGCTGGTTTGGGGCGCCTCAATGATCAGGTGGCTGTGATCCCGCACCCCTTCCACCAGGGCCTGGAGCAGCGTTTCGTTGATTTTGCCCCGCTCATCGTAGATGCCCACCCCTTGGCCCGAGTCCCGCCCTTCTATGATCACCTTGTAGGCTCCGTGGGCCAGGTCGGCGAAGATTTGGTCCACGGCCCGGGCCGGATCGATCTTCACCGTCGGATCCTTTTTCCCGATCTCCGCGAGCACTCCAAAGCCTTCTTCCCTGGCCATCGTGATGTACTTCCTGCGCTCCTCCGGCGTTAGGTCGATGGTTCCTTCGGACACTTCCACGTAGGTGAAGCCCAGCTCCCGCGCCCTGTGAAAGAACTCCTTAGTGCATTTTTGGAAGACCGCAATTTCAAAGAGCGTGCCCCCGGGGTACACCTCGATGTTGTACTCTTTGGCCAGGGCGATCTTCTCCCGCATCAGCTTTGAGGGGTAGAGAGCGGAACTGCCAAAGGCGATCTTGAGGAAGTCAATGTGGTCCGCAGCCATCTCCATAAGATCAAGCGTTTCCCTCAGGCCCAAGCCCTTGTCGATGACCATGGTAATCCCGCTGGTCCGGGGTTTGACTAGCCGCCGCGTTTCCGGCAGTTCCACTACGGAATGCCATGCACCTCTGCTCACAGCCGTAGCCATAACGGTCCCTCCTAGGAAATTCGTCCTACTGTGCAGTCTATTCACTTACCGCCGGCGGTGTGATGGCAAAAAGTGCAGTGAGGGCCGCCAGGACTGCCAGGGCCGCGCTCCCCAGGAACATGGCCCAGGGCCCAAGTTCCATGGCCAGCCCGAAGGTGGGCGGACCGATGGCCACCCCGAAAAAGCGCACGGTTCCATAGAGGCAGGTGATGATGCCCCGGCGATCTGCGCTGGTGGCTCCGGTGATCAGGGAGTTGATGGGGGGCAGGACTATGCCGATGCCGAGGCCCAAAAAGAAGAGGACCAACATGTAGGGGAAAAGCTTCCTGAAGAGGGGCAAGAGTCCTAAGCTGAGGGCCACCGCGAACATGGCTCCGACGATGACGGGCTTCCACAGAGACTGCTTGTTGCTGAGGAAGAGCCCGCTCAAGTAGGAGGTTACGGCCATGGAGAAAACCGGCACCGCCAGGACAAATCCTTTGGTCAGGCCGAAGATGTGGTAGGTGGATTCTAAGATGTCCGATACATAGCTCAGCACGCCAAAAAGGAGGAAGAGCGCCACCATACCTACGAAGTAGCAGGCGAGGAGGTGCACTGCCTGGTCCCGGAACACCTCTTGCACTTTGCGCCAGTAGGCGCTGAAGCTGTCCTTGGAAAGCTTTTGCTGCTTTTCCGGTACCAAAAACCAGACCCCCAGCCCCACGGGGAAGGCCAAAAGGCCGTAGGCAAAAAACGGGGCGTACCAGGAGATCAGGGCAATGAGTGAGCCTAAAATGGGGCTGAGTACCTTCCCCAGGCCGTTGGCCGCCTCCAAAAGCCCCAAGGCCTTGGTGCGTTCGCTGCTTTGGAAGGTATCCCCTGTGAGGGCCATGGCCAGCTGATAGGTTCCGCCGGCCCCCGCGCCCTGCACCACGCGGCCCAACAGCAGCAGGTAGTAGGGCTGGCGCAGGGTTAAGGCCGCGAAGCCGCAGATCAGCCCCCCCAAGCCGTACACAAAAAGGGCGGGGACCATGATCGGCTTGCGACCGCAGCGGTCAGATAAAAACCCCGCCAGGGGTATGAGAATGCCGGCAGGAATGGAAAAGAAGGTAACGATGAGTCCTACCTGGAATTGGCTGAGGGCCATGGCCTTTTTCATCTGGGGCAGGACGGGGATCAGCATGGAGTTCCCCAAAACCATGACGAAGGGAACTCCACACAAAACGGCAAATTGCAGTGCAGTTTTCTTTTTCAAGGCCTTCCGCCTTTCTTTCCGCCTTGCTTTGCTTTTAGTATGATTGGAGTCAAAGCCTTCTACACTTGACAAAGCTTGGGATAATCGCTAAGATTGCAATAGCTGCATAGGTTAACGCCATGAATGGAAGAGTAGGTTTAGGAGTTCTCCCCAGAGAGTCAGGGGTGCTGCGAACCTGATGAGAAGGCCTAAACTGAAGATGATCCAGGAGCAGTGGGCTGAACTAGCAGTAGGCTCACCGGGAGGTCCCGATATCGCACCGCAACGAGGCCGCTGGCGCCACGGCGCGCCCTGCGGCGAAATTGGGTGGTACCACGTGAGCAGGAGCTCTCGTCCCGAGGGGATTGAGGGCTTTTTGATTTTAGGGTGAGGAGGATGGAACCGTGACAGCCAAGGAACGTTTTTACGTAACAACTCCCATTTACTACCCCAGCGACAATCTGCACATCGGCCATGCCTATACCACCACAGTGGCCGATTCCTTAGCCCGCTGGCATCGCTTCGCGGGACGGGACGTGTATTTTGTCACCGGCTCCGATGAGCACGGGCAGAAGATTCAGCGGGCTGCGGAGGCCAAGGGGGTCACGCCCAAAGAGTATGTGGATGTGATTGTGGCCTCGTTTAAGGAGCTCTGGGCCAAGCTGAACGTGGAATACGACGACTTTATCCGCACCACCGACGAGCGGCATCACCGGGCCGTTCAGGCGGTCTTCCAGAAGATCTACGCAAAGGGCGACATCTACAAGAGTGCCTACGAAGGCTGGTACTGCACTCCCTGCGAGACCTTCTGGCTGGAAAACAGGCTGGTGGAGGGCAACTGCCCCGACTGCGGCCGCCCTGTGGAGCTGGTGCAGGAGGAAAGCTATTTCTTCCGCCTTTCCAAGTACGCGGATCGGCTGCTCCAGTACATCGAGGAGCACCCCGAGTTCATCCAGCCCGAGACCAGGCGCAACGAGATGGTGAACTTCATCAAGAGCGGCCTGGAGGATCTGTGCGTTTCCCGCACCACTTTCAACTGGGGGATTCCCGTGCCCATGGCGGAGGGCCATGTCATCTACGTGTGGTTCGACGCCCTCACCAACTACCTCACCGCCCTCGGCTATCCAGAACCCAACGAGAAGCTGGAGAAATGGTGGCCTGCAGATCTGCACCTGGTGGGCAAGGAGATCATGCGCTTCCACACTATAGTCTGGCCCATCATGCTCATGGCGCTGGATCTGCCCCTGCCCAAGACCGTGTTCGGCCACGGCTGGCTGCTCTTTGACAGCGAGAAGATGTCCAAATCCAAGGGGAATGTGGTGGATCCCATGCTGCTCATTGAGGAGTTTGGCGTGGATCCCATCCGCTATTTCCTCTTGCGGGAAATCTCCTTCGGGCAGGACGGGAACTTCTCCCGCCGGGCCCTCATTGAGCGGACCAACGCGGATTTGGCCAATGACCTGGGCAACCTGCTCAACCGTACCCTGTCCATGCTCAACCGCTACTTCGCCGGGGTTGTTCCCCAGCCCGCGGCGGCACCCAATGCCGTGGATCAGGATCTCATAGATTACGCCCGGAGCCTGGGCCCTAAAGTGGACAGCTTGGTGAAGGAGCTCAAGATCAACGAGGCCCTGGCCAGCATTTGGAGACTGGTGGGCAAGGCCAATAAATACGTAGATGAACGGGCACCCTGGAATCTGGCCAAGCAAGAAAACAAAGATGAGCTGGGCACTGTAATGTACAACCTCCTGGAGACTTTGCGCATCGTGGCCCTTCTGGTGAAATCTTTCATCCCGGAGACTGGGGCCAAGATCTGGGCTCAGCTGGGCCTGGAGGGCATAGGGGAGAAAAGCCTGGCGGATACGGCCTGGGGCCTGTTGGAGCCTGGCACCCAGACCCGCAAGGGAGACCCCATCTTCCCCCGGATCGAGGTGGAAAAAGAAGAGGCCCCCAAGGAGCAGCCGAAGCAGCCGAAGGTGGAGAAGGCAGAGCCTGCGCAGCCGGAAGGCGTGCTCATCGGTATTGAGGATTTCATGAAGTGTGAGCTGGTGGTGGCGGAAGTCTTGGAGGCCGCCCCGGTTAAAGGCGCCGACCGTCTTTTGAAGCTGCAGGTGGACGTGGGCGCTGAAAAGCGGCAGATCGTGGCCGGTATCGCCCAGCACTACAAGCCTGAGGAGCTGGTGGGCCGGCGGATCATCGTGGTCAAGAACCTCAAGCCCGCCAAACTAAGGGGCGAGCTGTCCCAGGGTATGCTCCTGGCTGCCACGGCCCCCGATGGCAGGCTGGAAGTGGTCAGCGTATCTGCGGCCATTCCCGCCGGAAGCAGGGTGAAGTAGGATGAAGGGTTTGATCGACAGCCACGCGCACCTCAACGATCCCCGCTTTGCCCAGGACCTATCTGAGGTGGTGGAGCGGGCCAGACAGGCGGGGGTTACCGCCGTGGTCAATGTGGGCTACGATCTGCCTTCCTCCCGGGAGGCGGTGGAGCTCGCGGAGCGTTTTGAGGAGCTTTGGGCGGTGGTGGGCCTGCATCCCCACGATGCCAAGCTGTGGGATGGGGAGGTCCACCAGGCCCTGGGGGAACTGGCGGGACACCGGAAGGTTTTGGCCATCGGCGAAACGGGGTTGGACTACCACTACGACAACTCTCCCCGGGATGAGCAGCGGGCTGTGTTCCGGCAGCAGCTGGCCTTGGCGGATGAGCTGAAGCTGCCCGCGGTGATCCATTCCCGGGAGGCAGCCCAGGATACCCTGGAGATCCTTCGGGAATTTCCCCAGGTGCCCTGTCTGCTGCACTGCTATTCAGGGAGCCTGGAGATGGCCAAGATTTACGTGGAGATGGGCCACTACTTCTCCTTTGGCGGGCCCATCACCTTTCAAAATGCCAACCGACTGCGGGGGGTGGTGGCAGGGATACCCTTGGAGCGGATTCTCTTGGAGACGGACTGCCCGTATTTAACCCCCCATCCCCATCGGGGGAAACGCAACGAGCCGGCTTACTTAGGCCTAATCGCGGAGAAGCTGGCGGAGATTCACGGGGTGACTGTGGAGGAAGTGGTGCGGATAACCGCGGCCAACGCCAGACAGTTTTTCCGCATGCCGGGTGAGGAGGACACAAGATGACAGTAACTGCCTTAGTTGGCACCCAGTGGGGTGATGAAGGTAAGGGGAAGATCACCGATGTGCTGGCGGCCCAGGCGGATGTGGTGGTCCGCTACCAGGGCGGCAATAACGCGGGGCATACGGTGGTGGTGGGGGAACGCACCTACAAACTGCACTTGATCCCCTCGGGCATCCTCTCGCCGGGGACCACCTGCATCATCGGCAATGGGGTCGTGGTGGATCCCCAGGTGCTGTGTGGTGAAATGGAGTCCCTGCGCAGCGCAGGCATTTCCACCGCCAACTTATACATCAGTGAACGGGCCCACGTGATCATGCCTTACCACCGGGTCCTGGATGAGCTGGAAGAAGCGCATCGCGCGGTAAAAATCGGCACCACCGCCCGGGGAATTGGCCCCGCTTACGTCGATAAGTACCTGCGTATCGGGATCAGGATGCTCGATCTGACCAATCCCCAGCGTTTGGCAAGGCTTCTGGAGCAGGCGCTGGCGTTCAAGAACCCCCTGCTGCAGAAGGTGTACGGCCATCCTGGCTTCAGCAAGGAAGAACTTTTAGGCGAATACCTGGAGTACGGCCGCATCCTGGCGCCGCAGATCACCGACACTTCTCTGCTCCTGCAGAAGGCGCGGCAGCAGGGCCGCAAGATCCTTCTAGAGGGGGCCCAGGGTACGCTTTTGGACATTGATCACGGGACCTATCCCTTTGTCACCTCCTCCAATCCCACCGCGGGCGGAGCGGCTCCCGGTGCGGGTTTGGGCCCGAACCAGATCGATGAGGTAATCGGCGTGGTCAAGGCCTACACCACCCGGGTGGGTGAGGGTCCTTTCCCCACGGAACTGACCGATGCCACGGGAGACCTCATCCGCGAGCGGGGCAGGGAGTACGGTACCACCACCGGGCGGCCCCGGCGCTGCGGCTGGTTTGATGCGGTGATGGTGCGCTATGCCGCCAGGGTGAACGGGCTCACCGGTCTGGCCTTGACTCTGCTGGACGTTTTGGATGTGCTGGAGGAGGTCAAGGTTTGCGTGGCCTACGACTACCGCGGCCAGCGCCTGGAGCATTTCCCCACGGATCTGGATGTGCTTACGGACTGCAGGCCCATCTACGCCACTCTCCCCGGCTGGCAGCGGGCCACCGGCGCTGCGCGCAGCCGTGAGGAGCTGCCCAGCAAGGCCCAGGAGTATCTGGACTTCATTGCGGAGCAGGTGGGCTGTCCCATACAGATCGTCTCGGTGGGGCCCCGCCGGGATCAGACCATTTTCCTGTAGCCTAAGGTGAGCCCTTGACAAACCTACCGTTCTGCGCTATCATACTATCTGTAATCCCGTGAGCCATTAGCTCAGTCGGTAGAGCACCGGACTTTTAATCCGGGTGTCCCGCGTTCGAGTCGCGGATGGCTCACCAGAATGCCCCCATCGTCTAGCGGCCTAGGACATCGCCCTCTCACGGCGAAGACACCGGTTCAAATCCGGTTGGGGGTGCCAAATTGAAAGTGTCAGAGTTCAGCTGCGGCTGAACTCTTTTTGCATAAGAACCCTCCTTTTCACTCATATTATTGGCAAAGGAGGGACGAAGTGTGAATAGGACTGTAGGCTTAGTTATTGTGCTTTTGGTCGTTCTCGGTTTGGCCATCTACATAAACGCCCAGCGCAAGAGCGGAACCAACTGGCAGGATGGTACCTATGTGGCCAGATCGGATCCGGACGAACGGGGATGGTTTGGAGAGATCGAGATAGTTATCAAGGACGGGAAAATAACTGAGGTTAACTACGAGGAGTTGAATCAGGAAGGGCAGCGTAAGGACGAGAACTACCCCTATCCCGCGGGGCCCGAATCCCACGACGATTACGAACAGAGGTTGATCGATTCCCAAGACCCGGACAAGGTGGAAGCCATCTCCGGAGCTACCCAGACCCGGGATCGGTTTGTGGAAGCCGCCCAGGAAGCCCTCCGCAAGGCTGAAGAGGGAGACCAGTCCAGACCGCCGGCCATCATGCCCCGCCCGCAGCCCCCAGTGGAAACTGGCGGTACGAAGTGGCGGGATGGTACCTACACTGCCCGGACCGAATTCGACGACTATGGCTACTACGGCGAGATTGAACTGGTGATTGCCGATGGAAAGATTAGCGAGGTGCGCTACGACGAAAAGGATCGGGAAGGTAATCCCAAGGGAGAAGACTATCCTTACCCCCTGGGACCTGAATCTGAGGACAAGTATGAAGAGCAGCTTCTGGAAACCCAGGATCCAGAAAAGGTTGAGGTGATCACCGGGGCAACCCAGACCTGGGAGCGCTTTAAGGAAACAGCCCGTGAGGCCTTGCAGCAGGCCAGCGGGGAAGAAACGCCGGATCGGATGCAGCCCCAAACCCAGACGGGAACGGAAGGTTAGTAAGGGAACGGGAAAACCACCAGAGAAACAGAAAGGTGCAGCCTTCAGAAAGGAAGCTGCACCTTTTTATCTGAGTTCCAACCGGTAGTAGATGTCTCCGTCTCCATCGAGCTCCCCGCTGTCCACAAATCCCAGGGATGTGTAGAACTTGCGGGCTGCGATGTTATCTGGGCTGCAGGAAAGGACCACGGCCTCGGCTCTGCCATCTTGAAACGCCTTCATGATCTCCAGAAGCTGCAGCATGGCCTGGCGTCCATAGCCGCGTCCTTGGTATCTGCGATCGATCATCATCCGTGCCAGGTAAAACACGGTCTCGTCGTCTTCGGGGTCCTGTTCATCAGGGGGCTGGAAAATGGTGAGCACAAAGCCTACCATCTGCCCATGGGCGTAGATGGCATAGGGTAGCGGTACATCCCGGCCTTCCCTGCTTAAGGCATAGGCTTCCGCTAAGCTGTAGGCATTGGACGCAATGTGCTTCTTCTGGTCCTCAGCCACGCTTAGGCTCAGGCATTCCTCAAAGTTGTCCACGGAGATTTCCCTGAGGGTGACCATCGGCATCCCTTCCCTGAGCAGCAGGATAGAAAAAAGCTATACCCATTCCCCTTGAGTATAGCACGTTTTCAGGTGATGGAGCTGGCGGGGGGACTCGAACCCCCGACCTATTGATTACGAATCAATTGCTCTACCGGCTGAGCTACGCCAGCATAAAAATGGAGCGGATGACGAGGATCGAACTCGCAACCCTCGGCTTGGGAAGCCGATGCTCTACCATTGAGCTACATCCGCCTTTTCGCTTTTAATTATAGGCAAAACTAGCCGGGAAATCAAGGGGGGTATTGAAGGAAAATGCTCATCCGCAGGCGAAGTATTGGCAGCGCAGAAAGGTGTGGTTATCCTGGTGAAAAAGCGCATTTTCCATCTCGTGTTCCTTTTGACCCTGCTTTTGCCCTCACCGATCCTGGCCCGGGATTACATCGACATCTGGCCGGAAGGATGGTCGGAGGTAACCCCCCTCTTCACCACTAGTATATTTACCGACCGCTTTTTTGTTACCCACGATGCTCAGGGCACGAGCTTTCTCAGCGCGGATGGAACTTATTTTAAAGAAACGAACCTCACTTACCGCCGGGTTTACGCCGGTGCAATCCTCGAGGAAGTGGTGCTGCGCTCCCAGGTGGAGCTGGACAGCATCTTTTTAGGGCTGGGGGAGGGCGGCCGGCGCCATGTACTTTGGTTGGAGCACGGGCCCCAAGGGAGCAGCATCCAGCACACCAGCTTCGGCGTACCCTACGCACCTGAAGGTGTGCTTACAGTTTTGAGCGCGCCCAGCACCATCCAAGACCTCGCGGCAGATCAGGCCGGGGAAACGACCCATCTAGCCTGGTCGCAGCGGGATCGGTTTTTCCAGATCCGCTACACCCGCATCCAGGATGGGGAGATCGCCGCGGTGGAAACGGTCACCGATACGGAGGAGCTCTCCGTGCGGCCCAGTCTTGTGGTGGATTCCAGAGGCACTGTGCACCTGGCCTGGATGGAAACGGGGCCTGCCGGCGTAGAAATCAGATACAGCCGGCGGACGGAGGAGGGGTGGACCACCCCTCGGCGCGTTGGTGAAGGGTCTGTCCAGGACATCCAGCAGGGGGGCCTAATTGCCCTGGCCGCCTTCGGCGAGGAGGTGCACCTAGCTTGGGCGGCCCTGCCCCGGGGCTCCAGCCGCCTGCACATCTACCATGCCAGCATCAGCGCTGAGGGGGAGGTATCCCCGCCCCAGGTTCTCGCCCCAGGCAGCAAACCCCGCTTTGTCCAGGGAACCGACCGGCCTGAGCTGGTTTGGCAGAGCCCGGGAGCCTACGGCGTGGAGATTCACTATCTGCCCCCGGGCGAGGAGCCCATCAATCTCACCGTGGGGCGCCGGGGTGCCTTTCGTCCCGAGGCCTTTGCCGACGGGCAGTACCGCTATGTCTTCTGGCTCCATGCCAGCCCAGAGGGGGGCTATGAGGTTGTGGGGATCAACAACCAGTTCCCCAAAGCCCTCTCCCTGTGGCGCCAGATGGGCATCGATGAAGAAGCACCCTGGTACCATGTGGGTTTTCTCTTCCTCAGCACGCTCATGTTGAGCATGGTGTACACCGCAGCAAATTTGGGGGTAATCCTTCTAGCCGCGGGTTTGTACAGCCTGCTCCAGAAGGTGGAGCGCTACCGCAGGCAGCCCATCTGGTATCAGGTGGCCCTCTCGGCCGCTCTGCTTGTGGTGCTGCGCCGCCTGCCCTTTATTCCCGCAACCCATCCCCAGTTCTTTGGACCTCTGCACCACCTGCTCTGTGTGGCCACAGCCACCCTGGGGACCTGGCTGCTCTTGCATAGGGTCAGGCAGAGGGGGTTCCTGTTTACCATGGCTGCCTTGGTGATCTGGATGGTTCTATTCCAGTTTGCCGCGCTCATTCCCCAGAACATTTTGCTGTAGGGAGGCTTGTCGATGCGAATCAAACCTGGTTGGAAGGCTTTAGCCGGAGCAGTCTTGGCCCTTGGGGGGAGCATGGCGTTGGTTTTAGCCAGCTTCGCCCTGGCCGGTTTTCCCTTTAAGACGGAAATTCCGGCCCTCGTCATCTGGGGCGAATGTGCCTTCCTTCTGCTGCTCTTGGCCCTCCCGCTATTTCGCTAACTTCTCGATGATGGCCATGATTTCCCCGATCTTGGCATCGACATCATCTGTGTGCATGGCTTCCCGCACGCAGGTGTTGATGTGATCCTGGAGGATCTGGGTGTTGACCGTGCGCAAAATGGCTTGGGTGGCCAGGATTTGATTGGAAATGTCCACGCAGTAGCGGTCCTCTTCCACCATGCGCAAAAGCCCATCTAACTGGCCCCTGGCTGTCTTGAGCAGCCGGGTTATTTTTTCGCTATCGCTTCTCATCGGCCGAAAAGCCCCTTCTTGTCCCGGATGGCCACAACCTCATAGCCCGCATCGGTGACGGCGTTTCTGACCGCCTGCTCGTCCCAGCTCCCAGCCACGGTGAGCACGGCCTGCCCCTTCTTGAAGCTGACTTCGGCGGTGATTCCCGGCAGGGCATTGAGGGCCTTTTCCACCCGGTTTTGACAGTGCTCACAGCTCATACCTTTGATCTCCACGACTTTTTTCATCTGCAACACACTCCCATGTCTTAATTTGGCTTAAACTTCCTCAAGCGCAGGGCGTTGGTCACCACAAAGATGGAACTCAAGCTCATGGCCGCGGCCGCGTACATGGGGCTCAGCCTCCAGCCGAAGAGGGGGTAGAAGAGCCCAGCAGCCAAGGGGATGCCTAAACTGTTGTAGAAAAAGGCCCAGAACAGGTTTTGCTTGATGTTGCGCAGGGTGGCTTTGCTCAGCTTGATGGCGGTAACCACATCCCGCAGATCGTTTTTCACCAGGACAATATCGGCTGACTCCAGGGCCACGTCGGTACCGGCCCCGATGGCGATGCCCACATCGGCCCGGGCCAAGGCGGGGGCGTCGTTCACACCGTCACCCACCATGGCCACCTTTTTGCCCTGCTCCTGCAGGCTGTGGATTTCCCGCTCTTTATCTTCCGGCAGCACTTCGGCGCGCACCAAGCGCAGTCCCAGCTCCTTGCGGATGGCCTCGGCTGTGCGTCTGTTATCCCCGGTGAGCATGACCACATCCACCCCCAGCTGCTGCAGCTCCGCGATGGCCCCAGGGCTGGAGGGCTTAACCAGGTCAGCGGCGGCAATGAGGCCCAAGATGCGCCGTGTATCCGCGAAGTACATGGGGGTCTTGCCCTGTTCCGCCAGCTCATCCGCCTTGGCCTCGAATTCACCCAGGTTCACCCCTTGTTCCTGCATAAAGGCGAGATTGCCCGCCAGATAGGTCTGTCCGCCCAGGCGGGCCTGGATGCCCCTGCCGGGTACGGCCAAAAACTCTTCCACCGGCGCAAGTTCAAGGCCAGCTCGGTTCGCTTCCGCCACGATGGCTTCCGCCAAGGGATGTTCAGAGGGCTTTTCCAGGGAGGCGCCGATTTGCAGAAGCTCCTCTGGGGTCAGTCCCGGAGCAGGGATCACATCCGTAACCTGGGGTGTGCCCGCGGTGATCGTTCCCGTTTTGTCCAGGACCACCGTGTCCACACTGTGGGCGGTTTCCAGTGCCTCCGCCGACTTGATCAAAATCCCGTGGAGGGCGCCCTGGCCCGTGCCCACCATGATGGCCACCGGGGTGGCCAGTCCCAAGGCGCAGGGGCAGGAGATGACCAGCACCGCCACGGCGGTGGTGAGGGCGAACTCAAAGGGGTAGCCCAAAAGCAGCCAGATAACAAAGGATACAAGGGCGATGGCGATCACCACGGGCACGAAAACAGCGCTGATTTTATCCGCAAGTTTGGCGATGGGAGCCTTGGAGGCCCCGGCCTCTTCCACCAGGCGGATGATCTGGGCCAAGGTGGTGTCATCGCCAATGCGCGTGGCTTGGAACTTGAAGGAGCCCGCCTTGTTCAAGGTGGCGGAAATCACCTGATCGCCCACGGTTTTGGCCACCGGTATGCTCTCACCAGTGATGGCGGACTCATCGATGGCGGAACTGCCTTCCACGATGATGCCATCCACGGGTATGCTCTGCCCCGGGCGGATCACGATGATATCTCCCACGACCAGATCCGCCACGGGAACTTCCACTTCGGCGCCGCCGCGGATTACCGTGGCCGTTTTGGGGGCCAGGTCCATCAGCCGGGCGATGGCATCGCTGGTGCGGCCCTTGGAGCGGGCCTCCAGGAACTTACCTAAAGTGATCAGCGTCAAGATCATGGTGGCTGATTCGAAGTACAGATCGTGGCTGTATCTAGCCACCACTGCCCACTCTCCGTGGCCCAGCCCATAGCTGATGCGGAAGAGGGCGAAGATGCCGTAGGCCACAGCCGCTCCAGAGCCGATGGCAATGAGGGAATCCATGTTGGGGCTCCTCCGACAGAGGGTTTTCAGCCCCATCTGGAAGTAGGCGCGGTTCACATACAGCACGGGCAGTGTCAGCAGAAGCTGCACCAGGGCCATGGTTGCGGCGTTTTCCAGGCCTAAGAGAAAAGAGGGAAGGGGCAGGCCCACCATGGGGCCCATGGCTACGTACATCAAAAGAACCATGAACACCAAGGAGATGACCACCCGTGTTTTCAGCTGGGCGATTTCATCTTCGATACCGCCTGCCGCCCGGGCCTGGGTTTTCTCCCCGGCAGCGGAAGCCGGCGCCGCCAAGTAGCCCGCATCGCTTACTGCGGTAACAATCTGGCTTGGTTCCAGCAGGTTTTCATCGTATTCCACCACCATGCTGTTGGACAGAAGATTTACGGTCACGGAGCTTACCCCTTCCACCTTGCCCACGGCCCTTTCCACCGCGGCTGAGCAGGCGGCGCAGGTCATTCCGGTTACTGTATATTTCTCTTTCTTCATCTCGTTCACTCCCCACTACACCCCCGGGGGGTGTCGTTGAGTTCAGTGTACAGGATTAGGGTGTGCACTGTCAAGGTCGCTCACGCAAAAAAACAGAGAAGCAGTGTGCACTGCTCCTCTGTGGTGGAGTGTCCTTTAGAGTCTGCCCACCAGTTCAATGCCGGGCCGCAGGGTCTTTGCCCCTGGGCGCCACTTCGCCGGGCAGACTTGATCGCCGTGCTCCGCCACATACTGGGCAGCCTGCACTTTGCGCAGGAGCTCCGCGGCGTCCCGGCCGATGCTGTTATCGTTGATCTCGTAGGAGACAATTCTGCCTTGGGGATTGATGATGAAGCTGCCCCGCAGAGCCATACCTTCATCTTCGATGTAGACTCCGAAGTCCCGGCACAGTTGGCCTGTGGGGTCGGCCAGCATGGGATATTTGACCCGCTTGATGGTATCGGAAGCATCATACCAAGCCTTGTGCACAAAATGGCTGTCGGTGGACACGGAGTAGATTTCGGTGCCGTTCTTCTGGAACTCTTCGTAAAGGTCTGCCAAGTCGCTCAGTTCAGTGGGGCAGACAAAGGTGAAGTCAGCGGGGTAAAAGACGAAGACGGACCAGTGGCCCAAGACATCTTCTTTACTTACGTCTTTGAACTCCCCGTTGTGAAAGGCCTTGACCTTAAAGTCGGTGATTTCTTTGCCGATTAAAGACATGCAGATCCCCCTTGAATAGTATGGTAATGAGTATCGTTAGCATTTATTATACTGGGTTCTGGGCCGCTGTCAAGACTGTTCCGCCCATTTTATGTGGGACTCTGCTCGGCTTCCAGCCCCCAGGCATTTTACGCAAGGCTGTTCTTGATTTTTCCCCCGGCAGCTGATATAATTGTTTCGTCATAAGGTGCGCCTATAGCTCAGAGGATAGAGCACCGGCCTCCGGAGCCGGGTGCGCAGGTTCGAGTCCTGCTAGGCGCGCCATATCTTTTGCCAACAACTGCTCTCCGTCCCGGGGAGCTTTTTTGTTTGGGCAGGAATTACCAGGCAGCTGTCCAAGTAATAGGGCAGCGGCCCTGCAGACTAAGGTGTGAAAGGGAGGACTGAGATGACAGCCAAGATCATCGATGGTAAAGGCATTGCCCAGGAGATCCGGGCGGAGCTGGCCCGTAAAGTAGCGGAACTCACTGCCCAGGGCAAAACCCCGGGACTGCATGTGATTCTGGTGGGCGACAACCCCGCCTCCAAGGTGTATGTCCGCAACAAACAGCGGGCCTGTGAAGAAGTGGGGATCAGCTCCACTGTACACCGCCTGGCGGAGGAGACTACCCAGGTGGAGCTTCTGGGTTTGATTGAGGATTTGAACAACGACGAGAAGGTGCACGGCATTTTGGTGCAGCTGCCCCTGCCCGGGCACCTGGACGAAGAAGCGGTGATCAACGCCATCTCCCCAGAAAAGGATGTGGATGGCTTCCACCCCCTAAATGTTGGTAAGATGTACATCGGCACAGGGGGTGTTGTGCCCTGCACCCCGGCGGGCGTGTTGGAACTGGTAAAGCGCACAGGGGTGCCCATTGCCGGTAAGCACGTGGTGGTCATCGGGCGCAGCAACATCGTGGGTAAACCCGCGGCTTTCCTGTTCCTCAAGGAGAATGCCACGGTGACCATCTGCCATTCCCGCACGGCCGATGTGGCCGCTGAAGCCCGCCGGGCGGATATCCTGATCGCGGCTGTGGGGCGGCCCCAACTCGTGAAAAAGGACTGGGTGAAACCGGGGGCAGTGGTTATCGATGTGGGCATCAACAGGGTGGATGGCAAACTCGTGGGAGATGTGGATTTCGAGGAAGTGAAAGAAGTGGCCGGAGCCATTACTCCCGTGCCGGGAGGCGTGGGCCCCATGACCATCGCCATGCTGCTTAAGGCCACGGTGGAGGCGGCGGCTAGGGGCTAAAGGGCTGGGCGAATTGCCGCATCACCGTAACCAGGTGCCGGGCCTGGGGGATCCTCCCCTGGGCGGGGATCACCCAGCCGAAGGTCTTGCGGAAGGGTTGCGCTTCCCAAAAGGGAGCAAAGCAGTTTTCCCAGGTGGGTCCTTCCAACTTGTCCCAGAGGGGAGCCAAGGCCAGGGCCCCGTGGAGCTCAGCGGCCAGTTCTTCTTCCACCACAGCCAGGTCCACCAGGCGGCTGCGCCAGGCCTGCAGCAGCTCCTCTTTGGAGCTGGCATGCTCTACTCTCCAGGTTAAGCCGTTGGCCCGCAGCTCAGGCTCCAGCCAGTTTTGCAGCGCTGCGAACTCCGCAGCGCTGCTGTGGATCCACAGGGTCAGCTCCCCCGGGGGCGGCGGTGCCACCATCACCTGGGCGGCCCAAAAGGGGAGAAAAACCAGGGGCAGAAGCGCCAGGGCCAAGACCGCGGCGATGAGCAGCGGGTGGCTGGAGGCCGGAGGCGGATCGTATTTGGGCGGGCGCGGGTTTTTTTCCTTCTCCCGCTTGGCTTCCAGCGCCTCTTTTTTGGTGCGGATGTACTTTTTCTGTTCCTCTAGATAGTCCCGGTAGCTCAAGATCTGACCCCTTTCCTTTGGCCTTGCTAGTATGTCCCAAGGCGGGGGAGGATATTGACCGGGCGCGTAGTATACTAAAAACGATAGGATAATTTCATACCCGGATTGGTGCCGCGCTGCCGCCCAGGCGGCCAGGCGGAGAATAGGGAAGTTGGGCTCGGCAACGAGAAACCACGCGGTCCCGCCACTGTATACAGGGAGCGGTCCATAGAATCCACTCACTCATGTGGGGAAGGAATGGATGCGCGATGATCTGGGAGCCAGGAGACCTGCCAATTCGGAAGCTTGGAGGACCATCTTTCGCGGAAAGGAGGGTACCGTTTTTTGTTCTCCCTAGCGACGGTGTCCTAGGGTGTTATTCTTTTCTTGAGGAGAGATGAGCAATGAGAAAGAGTTTGGCCTTAGCCTTGGTCCTGGTGTTCAGCCTCACCATGGCAGCCGCGGCTGCTCCCCAGCGCATCGTATCTCTTGCGCCCAGTATCACTGAAAACCTCTTTGCCCTGGGCGTTGGTGAACGGGTCGTGGGGGTGACCAGTTGGTGCACCTATCCCGAGGAGGCCCAATCCCGGACGGTGGTGGGGGATGCCCTCAATCTCAACCTGGAAGTGCTGCTCAGCCTGGAACCTGACTTGGTGGTGGGCGATGCCACCTTGGTCCAGGGCCACCTGGAAACACTGGAAAGCTTAGGCATTCCCACTTTCGTCATCGCACCCTCCACCATTGCTGAAGTGGAGGCCTCTTTGGTGGAGCTGGGGGCAGTCGTGGGCGTTCCCCAGCGCGGGGAGGAACTGGCCCGGGCCATGGAAGCAAGGCTTCAGGAACTGGTGGGGGGCATAGAGCGCAGCTTTAGGCCCCGGGTGTGGATTGAGATCTGGCACGATCCCCTCATGACCGCGGGCCCCGGCAGTTTCCTGCATGAACTGGTGGAGCTGGCCGGAGGAGAAAACATCGCGGGGGATGCGGATAACCCCTGGCCTGTGTTCAGCGAGGAGCTGGTCATTGAAAGGGATCCGCAGGTGGTGATCCTCACCAGCTACAACCTGGAGGAAGCCCTCAGCAGGCCCGCCTGGCAGGCCACCAGCGCCTTCAAGAATGGCCATGTCTACGAAGTGAACCCCGACATCTACTCCCGGTCTACTCCCCGCATCTTGGATGCCTTAGCTGAACTCATCGCCATTTTGGATGAGACCCGGCCATGAGGAGGGTGCTGCGCCGCGTAGGAGGCGCTCTGTTTCTGCTCTTCACCGCGGCGGTGGTGGCCACCGCCTTGGGCTCCGTGAACATCCCCCTCGCCCATGTGCTGGGGATTTTGGCGGCGCGGCTGCCCGGCCTGGGGGAGCTGATCGAGCCTGGTTGGTCCCCTGCCCACGAAGTGATCGTACTGCGGGTGAGGCTGCCCCGGGTGCTTTTGGCCCTGGTTGTGGGCGGGGGCTTGAGCGTGGCGGGGGTTTTGTTCCAGGGAAGCCTGCGCAACCCCCTGGCTGACCCTTACGTCATCGGCGTTTCCGCGGGGGCCTCCCTGGGCGCCGCCGTGGGGCTGCTCTTGGTGATTCCCCGGGGGATTGTGGGGTATGGCTTTCTGCCCCTCTTTGCCTTCGCCGGAGCGGTATTGGCTACCCTGGCCGTGTCCCGCCTGGGGCAGCGCCGGGGCAGGCTGGAGCCCACGAGTCTCCTTTTGGCCGGCGTGGCCCTTGGGGCTTTTCTCACCGCGGTGGTCTCGCTGCTCATGGTCCTGCGCATCGAAAACCTGCAGGATGTGTACCTGTGGCTCATGGGCAGCCTCTCGGGGCGGACCTGGAGCCATGTGTCCATGGCCGCTCCCTATGTATTCCTCGGTTTGGCTTTGGCCCTGTGGCTGGCCAAGGACTTGAACGTGTACCTTCTGGGGGAGGAGGCCGCCCACAGCCTGGGCATCGATGTGCAGAGGGTGCAGCGCTTAGTGCTGCTCATCGGTTCCCTCATGGCCGCGGCCTGCGTGGCGGTCTCGGGTGTAATCGGCTTTGTGGGTCTGATGGTACCCCATGCCCTCCGTTTGATCGTGGGTGCGGAGCACCGGAGGCTGGTTTTCCATTCCCTCTGGGCCGGCGCTGTCTTCTTGCTCTTGGCTGATACCTTGGCGCGCACTGTCTTTTCGCCCTTGGAGATTCCGGTGGGGATTATCACCGCCTTCGTAGGCGGCCCCTTTTTCATCTACCTGTTGAAAAGAGGTTCGGATTTCCATGGCTAAGCTGCATTTAGCAGAGGTCACCTACGCCTATTCAGAAGAGCCGGTGGTGCGCGCCCTCACCCTCAGCCTGGAGTCTGGACGGTTTTACGGCGTGGTGGGCCCCAACGGAGCGGGAAAATCCACCCTGCTGAAACTCATGGACGGCTACATCCGGCCCCAACAGGGTGTGGTCTACCTCAACGGCCGGGATCTGCGCAGCTACAGCCTGGCGCAGCTGGCCAGGGAGATCGCCCTCATTCCCCAAACCTCTTACTATTTCCCCTTCACCGTGGAAGAAATGGTACTTTTGGGGCGCACACCCTTTTACTCCCGCTGGGGAGCACCCAGCGCGCGGGATCGGCGCATCGCCCAGGCCAGTATGGAAATCACCGGCGTGGCCCAGCTGGCGGGGCGCCTGGTGAGCGACCTCAGCGGAGGGGAAAGGCAGCGGGTCACCTTGGCCCGGGCCTTCGCCCAGGAAACCAAGGTGTTGCTCCTGGATGAGCCCACCAACCATCTGGACCTGGAGCACCAGATCAGCACCTGCCGCCTGCTTAAGGAGAGGAGCCGGCAGGGGGTTACGGTGGTGGCGGTGCTCCACGATTTGAACCTGGCGGCCAGCTTCTGCGATCACATCTTTGTACTGGATCAAGGGAGGCTGGTCCAGGAGGGTCAGCCTGGGGAAGTGTTCACCCCCGAGCTGATTGCTCAGGTGTTCCGCGTGGAGGTGCCCACCCTTCGCCATCCCCTCACCGGGCGGCCGATTATCGCACCATAAAAGGGAAGCTGCGCGGTTATACTACCAGCAGGGAGCAGCAAAGGAGGATGAGGGATGGTGAAATGGCGCGCCGTGATGGCCGCGGCCCTGCTGGTACTGGCTGGTTTGCTCCTCTGGTCCGTTTTTTCCCCGCCGGAGATGCCCTTAAGTGAACCTGAGGTGGAATCTGAGGAGCCCAAAGGCAGCTGGGAAGAACCTGTGGTGCAGGTGGTGCAGCAGGTGGGCCCCAGCACGGTGAAGATCGAAACCACTAGGGAAGTCTTGGTGGATCAGTTCTTCTTCCAGCAGCTGGAGCGGAGGCAGGGTATCGGGTCTGGGGTAATCTACAGGGAAGATGGATATATCCTCACCAACCACCATGTGGTGGCAGGTGCTGAACAGATTCGGGTACAGCTGGCGGACGGCCGTTCCTTTACCGGCACGGTGGTGGGGGGAGATCCCCTCACTGATCTGGCGGTGGTGAAGGTGGAAGCCCAGGGACTGCCTGTGGCCTCCTTCGGCGATTCCAATGAACTGCGGGTGGGGCAGGGCGTGATCGCCATCGGCAACCCCCTGGGGCAGGATAACACGGTGACAACGGGGGTGGTGAGCGCCCTGAATCGGGACCTTTTGGTGGACCCCAGGGAAAACCGTTACCTGGAAGGGATGATTCAAACGGATGCGGCCATCAACCCGGGCAATTCCGGGGGACCGCTCATCGACTACCGGGGCCAGGTGATCGGCGTGACCACAGCCATCATTGAACAGGCCCAGGGCATCGGTTTTGCCATCCCCTCTTCCACAGCCAAAGCCATCGGCGATCAGATCATCTCCCACGGCAGACCCCTGCGCCTGGGAGTGCTGGGGGGTTCTCTGACACCCGCCCTGGCCCAGAGCATCCGGGAGCAGACCGGTATGGAGCTGGCCGTGGAGCGGGGCGCCTTTATCACCAGGGTGCTGCCGGACACCCCGGCAGAGGCCGCTGGTTTGGCCCAGGGGGATGTGATCACCGCGGTGAACGGCCAGGAGATCGCCGGCATGCGGGAGCTGAGGGATGCAGTCCAGCAAGGGGGATTCGGCGGAAAGCTCCAACTGGCCTTCTACCGGGGGGCCAGCCGGCAGCAGGTGGAAGTTACGTTATAGGAAAGAGCAGCTGAATGTCTGCCGCTGGGAACAAGCGGACTTGGGCTCAGTCTGCTTCTTTTTTTTCGCCTGGTTGTGTGTTATGATACTTATACGGCTTATGCATTTTCTGGCAAGGGAGTCAAATTATGTATGTAGTGTGCAGCGAGCATTTGGAACAAGCCATCGATGAGTTCGTGGATGTATACGAAATGCCCCCGGATCTCTACGAACTGGAGGAGGTCTCCTTAACTGACTGGACAGCGCCTACACGCTGCACTTTTTGTGATCGTCCTCCCAAGTACTTGGTGGTTTAGGGGGGTAGGTCGGTGCATGTTCAGATTGTCGCGGTAGGCAAGCTTAAGGAGCAGTACTTGGTCCAGGGCATAGAAGAGTACAAAAAGCGCATGGGCCGCTACGGGCGTCTGGAGATCCTGGAGGTCAAGGAAGAGAGCTTTACCGAGCCCCTGAGCGACAAGGAGATCCAGGAGATCCTCCGCCGGGAAGGGGAACGGATCCTCAAGGAGCTCAAGCCGAGAAGCTTTGTGGTGGTACTGGATCGGGGTGGACGGGCCCTCTCCTCCGAGGAGCTGGCGGAGGAGTTTCAGCGGGTGGCCCTGGGCGGCACCAATCAGCTGGTGTTTGTGATCGGAGGCTCCTGGGGTCTAGACGAGCAGGTCCTGCAGCGGGCAGACCTGGTGCTCTCCTTTTCCAAGTTCACCTTCCCGCACCAGCTTATGCGTTTGATCCTATTGGAACAGGTCTACCGGGCGTTTACCATAATTAATAAGGAAAGGTACCACAAATGAACTGACAAAAGGAGGTGTGTCCATGCGCTGGAACAAGATTTCTGATGCGGTCATTAGACGCCTGCCGCTCTATCTCCGTGTCCTGGATGAGCTGGCCAACGAGCAGGATGTGACTTTGATCTCCTCGCAGGAACTGGGCGTGAAAGCGGGGGTGGGCCCGGCCCTGGTGCGCAAGGATCTGGCCTGGTTTGGCGAGTTTGGTAAGCAAGGTGTGGGGTATGAGGTCGGCTTTTTACGCAACGAACTGAGGAAAATTCTCAATCTGGAACAGGAGATGGCGGTGGCCCTGGCTGGAGTGGGCAGCCTCGGCGAAGCGCTGGTCCGCTATCATCTCAAGCGCTATGCCGACAACGACAGCTTTAACCTGCGTCTAGCAGCCCTTTTTGACAGTGATCCAGCTAAGGTGGGAACCTCGGTGGAAGGGATCCCCATCTCCTCCCTGGAAGAGATTCCCCGGAAAGTGGCAGAGGAGCAGATCAGGATCGCGGTGCTGGCGGTGCCCGCGGATGCAGCCCAGGATGTGGCCAACCGCTTTATCCGGGCGGGGGTGAACTGCCTCCTCAACTATGCGCCGGTGAAGCTCATGGCTCCCGACACGGTGCAGGTCGCCAGCGTGGATCTGTCCCTGGAGCTGCAGCGCCTTGCATACTACGTTCCCAAACCAGCGAACTAGGTGAGGAGGCACGGGATTGACAGAACGGATTGATCTACTTGTTATGGGAGGAGGCCCGGCCGGCTATGCCGCGGCTATTCGCGCCAGCCACTTGGGGAAAAACGTGGTGATTGCCGAGCGTCAAAGGCTCGGCGGAACCTGCCTGAATCGCGGCTGTATACCCACTAAGGCCCTCTTGGAGAGTGCCCACTTCTACGCGGGGTTGAGTTCCGCGGGCCTCCACGGCGTGGAGCTGGAGGTCAAGGGCCTGGATTACGGTCAGGTGATCAAAAACAAAGACCAGATCGTCCAAGGCCTAGTCAAGGGCCTGGAGTTTCTCTTGGACAAGCGGCGGATCAGGGTGCTGGCAGGCCAGGCGCGCTTCCTGCCCTCGGGAGAAGTGCAGGTGGGGGAGGATGTCTTCCAGGCCGACCATGTGCTGGTGGCCACGGGGACCGAACCCCTGGAACTGCCCGGCCTGGAGGCGGACGGCCAGGTTGTGGTGAACAGCGATCAGCTCCTGGACCGCCCTGCGTTACCGGAATCTCTGGTGATTGTGGGGGGCGGGGTGATTGGCTGCGAGTTTGCCACTGTTTTCGCTTCCTACGGAGTGGAAGTTACCGTGGTGGAGCTGCAGGATCGCATCCTGCCCATGGAGGATGTGGAGATCAGCAGGGCTCTTACCCGTGAGTTCAAAAAGCGCCGGATCAAGGTGCTGACAGAAGCGAAGGTCCTTGGGGTGGAACGGGGCCAGGGAGCTCAAGTTACCATTGAGCAGAAAGGTCGCAGCGTCGAGCTTGCCGCGGATCTCGTTTTGGTCTGCGTGGGCCGCCGGCCGGTACTGCCTGAAGGTTTCCCCGGGGAGCTGGATGCCCGGGGCTATGTGCGGGTTAACGAGCGCTTCCAGACATCGGTGCCCCATGTCTATGCCGCCGGAGACGTTATCGGCGGAGTGCAGCTGGCCCATCTGGCCTTTGAGGAAGGCTGGGCGGCTGTGCACAACATGTACGGACAGCCCGCCAGGCAGGAGTGGTTCGTGCCCGCCTGCGTGTACACCAAACCGGAGATCGCCTCGGTGGGTCTAACGGAAGAGGAGGCGCGCCGGCGCGGCGGCGAAGTGATCACGGCTAAGTACTCCCTGAAGGGCAACGGCAAAGCTGTGATCGCGCGGGAAGACTCTGGTTTTGTCAAGTTCGTGGCCGAGCCCGGGGGGAGGGTACTGGGCGTGCACATCATCGGTCCCCAGGCCACCGAACTGATCGCCGGAGCGGCGCTGGCCCTGGAACAGGGACTCACCCTCCAGGATTGGGCCCAGGTGATCTACCCCCATCCCACCGTTTCCGAGTCCATAAAGGAGGCGGTACTTTCCGCCCTGGGCTGCGGACTGCACTCGCTGTAGGCCAAGGCGATGCCAGGATAGGAAATATAGATGTTGAGGAGGAAGAGCGATGCTAAGTGACATTGAAATTGCCCAACAGGCCAAGCTGCGCCCCATTACCGAAATTGCGGCGAAGCTTTCTCTGTCGGAAGACGATATTGAGCTGTACGGGAAGTACAAAGCCAAGGTGAGCAATGCGGTCTATGATCGGCTGAAAGACAAACCTAGCGGGAAGCTGATCTACACAACCGCGATCACCGCCACCCCCGCAGGTGAGGGTAAGACGGTGACCACCATCGGACTCACCCAGGCCCTGGGGAGATTGGGCAAAAACGTGGCGGCCTGCATCCGGGAACCATCTTTGGGTCCCACCTTCGGGATTAAGGGCGGCGCCGCCGGCGGCGGTTATTCCCAAGTTGTGCCCATGGAAGATATCAACCTCCACTTTACCGGGGATATCCATGCGGTGACCACAGCCCACAACCTGCTCGCGGCCATGCTGGACAATCACATTGCCCAGGGCAATGCCTTGAACATCGATCCCAAGCGCATTGTGCTCCGCAGGGTCCTGGACATCAACGACAGGCAGCTGCGGAATATCGTGATCGGCCTGGGCGGCCTGGGCGATGGCTATGTGCGGGAAGCCGGCTTTGACATTTCGGTAGCTTCGGAAATCATGGCCATTTTGTGCCTGGCCAGCGATCTCCAGGATCTCAAGGAGCGGGTTGGCCGGATGCTGGTGGCCTATACCTACGATCGCAAGCCCGTTTACGCCCGGGACCTGAAGGCGGAAGGCGCCATCGCCGTGATCATGAAGGATGCCATCAAGCCCAACTTAGTGCAGACCCTGGAAGGCCAGCCGGTGTTCATCCACGGCGGACCCTTTGCCAACATCGCCCACGGCAACAACAGCATCATCGCCACCCGCCTGGCTTTGAAGCTGGCCGACTACGTTGTGACCGAGGGCGGTTTTGCCTCTGACTTAGGTGCCGAGAAGTTCTTCGACATCGTCCACGGCTATTCCGGCCTGAAGCCCGACGTGGCGGTGCTGGTGGTTTCGGTGCGGGCCTTGAACATGCACGGCGGAGTGCCCAAAGAAGAGGTGCAGGTGACCAATTTGGAGGCTCTGCGCAAGGGCTTGGCCAATCTCGACAAGCATGTGGAAAATCTCAAGAAGTTCGGCCTGCCCATCGTCGTGGCCATCAACCAGTTCCCCACGGATACACCTGAGGAGCTGGAGCTGGTGCGCCAGCACTGTGCGGAGCTGGGTGTGCGCAGCGCCATTTCCCAAGTGGTGGCCAAGGGCGGAGCAGGCGGCGAGGAACTGGCTAAAACAGTACTGGAGGTTCTGGAGAGTGAACCGGCCCAGTTTGAGCCCCTCTACGACTGGAAGCTGCCCATTAAGTCCAAGCTGGAAATTCTGGCTAAGGAGATCTACGGGGCGGATGATGTGGTCTACACGCCCAAGGCTGAGCGGTCCATCCGGGATCTCACCAAGCTGGGCTATGGAGAGCTGCCGGTGTGCGTGGCTAAGACGCAGCACTCCATCTCGGATAATCCCAAGCTCAAGGGAGTGCCCAAGGGCTGGAAGCTGACCATCACCGATGTCCGCCCGTCGCTGGGAGCTGGCTTTTTGGTGTGCTTAGCAGGTGATATCATGACCATGCCAGGTCTACCCGCCAAGCCCGCCGCGGAGAATGTGGACATCGACGCGGAAGGCCGGATTACAGGCCTGTTCTAGGGCTGAGCTCTGCTGGGCGGGGCTAAAAAGTGGTTGTACATTACACGGACAAGTGATATACTAACGGAGAATGGTAGTGCAGCTCTGCACAGCCGGTTTTTTCCCCTATAGGAATTCCTATGGGGGAGTTTCTTTAGTTAGGGAGGGCACTGAGATGA